>NZ_JBBOYW010000001.1:3307500-3607500 GCF_038008325.1 Lysinibacillus sp. FSL K6-0232
GACACCAAAACGCTCTTGTCCAGATTGCAAAGGCACTGTTGCGTGATGGGTAATGCCTGCATGATCCCCAACCTTTGCAGCTATAGCACTTTCAATACGCTGACATTCAATAATATTAGAAGCTTTTTTCAGCTCCTCATTTCGATAGCGGGATACACACCAGCAGCCACCCTTTTTTAAATAATGACAATGATTATATTCCAATGCCTCTGGTAGATTTTCATGAACAACTAGCTCTGAGCGTCCCTTTGCATCAATAAAAAATATCCAGCCTGTTTCAAAATTTGTACCATTTAAAAATTTAATAAGTGCACCTTTCAGCATTGTCACAATTTCAGTTTCTTCATTTAATAGCTCAGCAATTTCCTTTAAAATACTAATATTGGAATGCTCATTTTCTTTCACGAAAACACCTCTTCTTTAGCATGACTACTATTTATCATACCATTAAGAGATTTGAAACGTCTGTATCAGCCATTCATACTTTAGACTGAAATTCACCTTTTAAGGCTATAACTTATTTTACGTAAGTTCATTTACATCTAAAACTGGAACAACTATAATCATACAAGTACATAGTTTGATGAAGGGGAGAACTTATATGTCCAAAAAAGAGGAAAATGGCTTATTATTTATTTGGATTGTTTCAGTTGTAGCGACACTTGGCTCACTATATTTTTCTGAAATTCGCCATTATGAGCCCTGTAAAATGTGTTGGATACAGCGCATTTTTATGTATCCTATTGTCATTATCTCAACGGTGGCATTAATCCAGAAAAATGCTCGTATTGCTGTAACAACAGCTATTTTTTCTGTAATTGGTGGTTGTATTTCACTCTACCATTACGGCATTCAAAAGCTTAGTTTTTTAGCTGAAAATGCCCCTTCCTGCGGTGCTGTTTCTTGTACTGGTCAATATATTAACTGGCTCGGCTTTATTACTATTCCATTTTTAGCATTAGCTGCATTTATTTTAATTGCAGGTGCAAGCTTCTATTTAATCAAGGCTTCAAAAGCTACAAAATAATTAAAAGACCGTGTTCTACCAATGGAATGCGGTCTTTTCTATGGAGGTAAATCAATGTTTCTTTATGAAATTGTTGAAGATAACGTAAGTATTGAAGAACTGCTACGTAATCATTGGCGACTTGGCAAAAAGCTTGTCCATGAATTACGCATGGCTAAGACGGTCACATTAGCAAATGATGAGCTTATTCAATGGCAAGCACCTTTACCAAAAGGAACGATGCTTAAATTTACATTTCCTATGACAGCATCTAACTATAAGCCAACGCCTGTTTGTGCAATTGATATCGTCTATGAGGACGACCATTGTTTAATCGTATCGAAGCCAAAGGGCATGTCAACACATCCTAACGATGCCCATGATACACATACTTGTATGAACCATGTTATGGCACATATTAAGGAGCAAGGTGGTATTTATGCAGAGCATGTCCATCGTCTTGATAAAGGAACACAGGGCTTATTACTTGTTGCAAAGCATCCACTAGCAAAATCTATTTTTGACAGAATGATTGAGGAAAAATCCATTATTCGTATGTACGCAGCAGAGGTACAAGGAAATATACGTGGGGCATCTGGCACAATTGCTGAGCCTATTGGGAAGGATCGTCATCATGCTACAAGACGTGTTGTATCTAAAAATGGGCAGCACGCTGTAACACATTACGAAGTTGTTGCACGCTATAAAAATTCCTGTGTTGTCCACCTTATTTTAGAAACAGGTCGAACACATCAAATTCGTGTTCACTTATCCTATATTGGTCATCCAATTATTGGTGATACAATGTATGGCGCAAGAGAAACAGCAAGCAGTGATTATGAACTTCATGCGATTCAATTAGAATTTGAGCATCCATTTTTAAATAAACGGATTATTGTTAAAGATAAGCAATAAGCAAACAATCCCGCTTCTCAGTTAGAGAGCGGGATTATTTATCACTAAAAATCAAATTTAAAATGATCTGGATGTTGCCCAAAACGTTGATCACGATTTAATGTAGCTATTTTAGCCATCTGCGCTTCGGTTAATGCAAAGTCAAAGATTTGTGCATTTTCCTCGATTCGGCTAGGTGTCACTGATTTAGGTATAACAAGGGTATCATTTTGTAAATGCCAGCGGAGTACGACTTGTGCAGCAGTTTTTCTTAGTTCCTGCCCTATTTCCACAATTGTAGGGTCATTTAGTACACCACCACGACCAAGCGGTGACCATGCTGTCACTGCAATTTGCTGCTCCTTGCAAAATGCACTTAATGCTTGCTGCTGTAAATAAGGGTGTAATTCCACTTGATTAACCATTGGCGCTGTATTTGCCTTTGCCAATATTTTTTCTAAATGATGCTCATGATGATTTGATACACCTGTTGCACGAATTAATTTCTCGTCGTATAGACGTTCAATCGCTCGATATGTTTCTTCAAATGTTTCTGGAACAGCCCAATGTGTTAAATATAAATCCAAATAATCCATATTTAATTTTTTCAGTGATACCTCAAAAGCATGTAATGTTGCATCATAGCCTTGGTCACTATTCCATACTTTTGTTGTCACAAAAATATCCTCGCGTGGAATGCCTGAATAGCGAATCGCTTCTCCTACCTCTGCTTCGTTGCCATATAAAGATGCTGTATCAATAGCACGATAACCAAATTTTAATGCTGTATCAATTGCCTGTAATGTTTCCTCACGCTCTGTCATTTTATATACACCTAAGCCAAATCGAGGCATTTCTACACCATTTGCTAATGTTTTTGTCGATTGTAAATGCAAAAATCACAACCCCTTTCTTTTCCTAGTACCATTATACAAAAAATTGGATTTAAGAAAAATAAAGAAGTTTTTTACTTATCTTTTTTCAGTTCAGCATCATCCAATTGAATAGGGTCAGCAATTCGCTCATCCTCAGCAAGCTCTAAGCCATCTCGTAAATGCTCCATTTGTTTACCTAAATCTTTTAATTCCTTCATATCCCTTGCCATTGTTCCATTCTCAATATTTGGTACCTTTTTCTCCATCATCATCACCTCATTGCTAGTTTTCCCGTTATCGCTACGTTTGAACCATTTCCGCCATATTTTATTCAGCTATGTCGTTTCATTTTTATAGTAGATAGGCTATACTAAAAAGAGATTTCTTTATAACATGAGGAGGGTACTTCCATGAAATTAATATTAATTATTGGTGTAACATTTGCTTTCTTATCAGCTATCTTCACTGCCGGCTACGAAGGCGACTACAAAGCTGACAAATAAGAGCACAAGAAACTCACTAAGCCTACGATAAGGTTTAGTGAGTTTCTTATTTTTTATGAAACAATAGCGCTCCTTGACTTTCTTTTATTTTTCTATTAATATAACTTACATAAAGTAACTAAATAAACAAAGATAACTTAAGTCTGGAGGCTTACTCTATGCATTTTCATCAAAAACCTAACATATATGTTACAAACGTTGAAATAAAGGTAAGTGATCTACAACGCTCCTTACAGTATTATCAAGAAGTAATCGGCTTTCAAATTTTGCAACAAGAAGCCTATCAAGCAACTTTAACAGCAGATGGACAAACAGCATTATTAACACTTATTCAGCCTGAAATAGTAGAAGAAAAAGTAGGTCAAACCACTGGCTTATATCACTTTGCTCTACTATTACCGAGCCGCCGTGATTTAGCCAACATTATTAATCATTTTCATCAAAAGAGCGTATACTTTGGAGCTTCTGATCATCATGTCAGTGAAGCACTTTACTTAAATGATCCTGATGGTAATGGTATTGAAGTATATGCAGATCGTTCTGAGCATGAATGGCTATGGCATTTTAATGAGGTGTATATGGTAACGGAGCCGCTTCATATTCGTTCTATCTTAGCAGAAGGTGATGGTCACTGGAATGGGCTACCTGCTAACACCGTAATGGGGCATATTCATTTATCTGTTGCTAATTTAATGGAAGCTGAACAGTTTTATACAAAGGGATTAGGGTTTACTATTGTAGCACGCTATGGCACACAAGCATTGTTTATTTCTACGGGACGCTATCACCACCATATTGGCTTAAATACTTGGCAATCAGCAAATGCACCAAAGCTCGGTGTAAATCAGATCGGTTTAAAAACATTTTCATTGCAGTTAACTAATGAGGAGCAAGCCGCAACAATAAAAGCAAATCTTCAGACACTTGGCGCACCTGTTATAGAGCTAGAAAAAGGGCTCCAAACAGAGGACCCTGCTGGTAATGTAGTGTTATTAAAATTCTAAATTAAAAGCCGTCCTCCCATGATGGAGAACGGCTTTCGTTTAGTGTAATCCTGGATAACCTTGTTGACGCAATGCCTCATAAATAACGATTGCTGCCGTATTGGATAGATTCAATGAACGCACATGCTCACTTTGCGGAATACGCAAGCACATATCTCGGCGTTCATAGGCAAAGTCCTTTGGCAAGCCTGTTGTTTCCTTTCCAAACATAAAGTAAATATCACGATGCTGGTTGCTAAAATCATGTGTGGTAAATGGTTCCTCGCTATATGTTTCAATTAAATAAACATCACCATTTTTCGAGAATTCGATAAAGTCCTCTAATGAGTCATGATAGACAACATTGACACTATGCCAGTAATCTAACCCTGCACGCTTTAGCATTTTATCGTCTGTGGAAAAACCAAGTGGACGAATTAAATGCAATGATGTATTTGTACCAGCACAAGTACGGGCAATATTTCCTGTATTTGCGGGGATTTCTGGTTGATATAAAACGATATGCAATGGCATAACGGTACACTTCCTTATTAAAAATTTCTTTGAATGGCATTTCATTTTGGTTTTATGAGCGATTCTCCCCAGACTTGAGCGATTCCACTCCAACATTAACAAAAAACTGTAAGCCTTTATGAATTTCTGCAAGTACCTCTTCATCTTGCTCTGTCGCTTCTGCTTCAAACAGGGCAGCTTGTGCTTGTTCCCCACCTATTTTGCCTAAAGCCCATGCTGCTGTACCTCGAATAACGGGCCGTTCATCTTTTTGAAGCAAGGCAATTAAATCTGGCACGGCAGCCTCCTCTTTAAAATGAGCAAGTGCTAGAATCGCATTGCGTTGAATAGGCTTTTTCCCCCGCCATGAGCCTGAAACATGACCAAAGCTTTCCTTAAATGCTCGATTAGAAATTGTTAAAAGGGGCGTTAGCAATGGCTTTGCAAGCTCTGGATCTGGCTGAAATTCCTCATGAATCCAGTTAACCTTTCCTTTATTTTTAGGACATACCGTTTGACATGTATCACAGCCATATAAACGATTACCAATATGACTCCGAAACTCATCTGGAAGCATTCCCTTCGTCTGCGTTAAAAAGGCAATACAGCGCTGGGCATCTAGCTGTCCTCCCTCAATTAATGCTCCTGTTGGACATACATCTAAGCATAAACGGCAATCCCCACATTCATCCTCCATCGGCTGATCTGGTGCAAAAGGAATATTTGTAATAAGCTCTCCTAAATAGACGTAGGAGCCGAATTCAGGGGTAATAATCGAGCAGTTTTTGCCGCTCCAGCCTATTCCTGCTCGTTCTGCTACTGCTCTATCTACAAGAGCACCCGTATCTACCATTGATTGAATGCGTACACCTTCAACGCGGTCCTCAAGCCATGCAGATAATAGCGCCAAGCGCTCACGTAATGCTGTATGATAATCGACACCCCAAGAAGCACGGCAAAATATCCCACGTCTTGCACCCTTTTTACCTCTAGGTGCATTTTGCATACGTGAAGGATAGGCAACAGCTATCGCCACAATGCTCTCTGCTTCATCTAATAATTGAAGGGGTTCGGTACGTTTTTCAATATCACTTTCCTCAAAACCTGATTGATAGCCAAGCTCTTGCTGACGACGCAATCGATTTTTTAATTCTGTAAAGGGAGCTGCTGTCGTAAAACCTATTTTATCAACGCCAATGGACATCGCATATGCCACAAAATCACGTTGTAGGTCATGTATGTTCATTTTATTTCCAACTCCTTACATGGTACAATAGTAAAAATAGATAAAGTAGGTGATGTTTTTGGAAATTTCGATTAATCAAGCTCTTTTAGCACAACATCCTGAGCTAAAAATCGGCATTATCCATTATACCAAAATTGTTGTGGCAGAATCGCCTCAAATGATTAAAGGTCGTATACAATTGTATCAGGAAAATCTCTTTCTAGAAATGCAGAACCAGCCTGTAACTCAGCGTGAAGGGATTGCAGAATGGCGACAGCTATGGAAAAAGCTTGGGGCTGATCCAAATCGCTATCGTCACTCAGCAGAAAGCTTAATGCGCCGAGTTAGTAAACAAAATTATTTAACACCTTTTCATTCAGGTGTTGATATCAATAATTTCTTCTCATTACAATACGAGATTCCTATTGGTCTCTATGATATAGCACAACTAAAAGGGAATGTGGAAATAGCTCTAGGTGATGAAGAAACTGGCTATGAAGGCTTAAATGGTCGCTTTAATTCATTAAAAAACATTCTCTACAGTCATGATGACATCGGAGCATTTGGCTCACCTTTTGTTGATTCTAAACGTACAGCCGTTTCAGAGGGCACAACTGAGGCATTACATATTTTTTACTTACGACCATCCTTGTCAGCTGAAGCAGCGAATGAGCTTCTTGCAGTGGCAGGTAAAATGTTTCGTCAAATTCATGGCGGTGATTATCAAATCGCCCTCTTATCAAATGATGCACCATCCACAACACTATAAAAGGACGTGTTTTCATGATTAATCTTGCAGAAGCTGTAAAACTAAAAAGTATTTTAGGCAAGAAAATTCAAGAGCTTGTTGAGGAATTACATCGCAGCGCTTTTGTTACAGTAGAAAAAGGACAAGCACCTAAAACAAGTAATCGTGCCCTAGCCATTATTGAAGCGGAGTTAGCACAAGTTCGCCGAGATGCCCGTACATTAGATCGTTTAGTCTATGAAGCAAATATTCAAAACTTTGTAGATTTTAAGGGCGAGCAGCTAGCATTAGTGGAAGCCATTGAGCTAGCAACACAGCTACGTGCTGAGGCAGAGCTCTGTAAAGGCTTTAGCATGCGCGAAAAAGAAAGCGTACGACTTGGCTATGGTGAAAATACGGTGCTTTATGACATCGCCATGTATGAGCCTGACGTATATCGGGAGCGTGCAATTCAGCTTGAAAAAGATGCACATAAGCTATCTAATCTAATTAATGCTAAAAACTATAGTATACAGCTTAGCTTTGATGATTCTCGTTATTTCTAAGCTCGGGGCGGTGAGACTCCAAACCGAGTTGGATGTGCTGTTTTCAACCTTAGCTATGGAAAACCAATAACAAGTGACCTGTTACTGTATGACCAATGACTACTCACCAACCATAGGCAATGGCCATACTCAACCAACTTGGAAAATTATTTGAAAACGCCATCCAAAGGCTCTCTTACATCTTGCATGTAGGAGAGCTTTTTATTTTATGTCTAATTTGCCCCAATAACGGACAATATAGAATTATCTATAAAGAAAGAGGGGCATATTATGACAAAGCACAATGATTCAGCACATGAGCAAGATACAACATTGACAAACAGACAAGGGCATCCCGTCACAAACAATCAAAATCTACGAACAGTGGGTAATCGTGGCCCTGCAACACTTGAAAATTATGATTTCCTAGAAAAAATGAGTCATTTTGACCGTGAAAGAATTCCAGAGCGAGTCGTGCATGCTCGTGGTGCTGGCGCACATGGTTATTTTGAAACCTATGGCACTGTGGGCGATGAGCCAATTTCTAAATATACACGTGCAAAGGTTTTTCAGGATAAAGGAAAGCAAACACCTGTCTTTGTGCGCTTTTCTACGGTTATTCATGGTGGTCATTCCCCCGAAACATTACGGGACCCACGAGGCTTTGCTGTAAAGTTTTATACAGAGGATGGCAACTGGGATTTAGTCGGCAATAATTTAAAAATCTTCTTTATTCGTGATGCGCTCAAATTCCCAGATATGATTCATGCCTTTAAGCCTGACCCTATTACAAATATCCAAAATGTGGAACGCTTTTTTGATTTTTGTGCCAGCTCACCAGAAACCTTCCATATGGTAACATTCGTCTACTCGCCTTGGGGCATTCCAGCAAATTATCGCATGATGCAGGGCTCTGGTGTTAATACGTACAAATGGGTGAATCATGAAGGAAAAGCCGTTCTTGTGAAATATCATTGGGAGCCGCTTCAAGGTATTAAAAATTTAACACAAAAAGAAGCAGAAGAAATTCAACAAAAAAACTTTAATCATGCTACACAGGATTTATATGATGCCATTGAACGTGGAGAATATCCTGAATGGGAGCTATATGTGCAAATTATGGAGGATGGTCCACATCCTGAGCTTGATTTCGATCCATTGGATGATACAAAGCTTTGGCCAAATGATCAATTCCCATGGTATCCTGTTGGCAAAATGGTGTTGAATAAAAACCCTGAAGATTATTTCGCTGAGGTAGAGCAGGCAACTTTCGGCACTGGTGTACTTGTCGATGGCTTGGATTTTTCAGATGATAAAATGCTGCAAGGTCGCACGTTTTCTTATTCAGATACACAGCGTCATCGCGTAGGCGCAAACTATTTACAGCTACCAATTAATGCACCGAAAAAGCGTGTCGCAACAAATCAAAGCGGTGGACAAATGATGTATAAACGCGATCTAGCACCTGGGCAAAATCCACATATTAATTATGAGCCTTCGATGTTAAATGGCTTAAAAGAAGCTACACAAGCTGGGAAAGAATATACACCATATGTAGAAGGAAACCTTGTGCGTGAGTCCATTGATCGTCAAAGCAATACAAAGCAAGCTGGGGAAACTTATCGCAACTTTGAGCAATGGGAGCGCGATGAGCTACTCGCAAATTTAATACGTGATTTATCGGTTTGCCATGAGAACATTCAAAATGCCATGATTGCTCTGGCAGAAGAAGCCGATGAAGAATACGGTCGCCTATTGAAGGAAGGATTGCATAAAGCTCGCAAAAATTCCAGCGCTTCAAAGCCACTTGGCAATACGAATGGTAATCAAGCCCCCCAAGACGCTGTTAATAAAGGGCATGATGCTGAGCCTTATTAAAGATAATGAATACTATCCGCTAATTGAAGGTGTTCTCCTTTGATTAGCGGATTTTATATTGATTAATTTCAATGTTGCATTGATTTCTATCCGTCACTTTTAAGATTCTATCCACCAATTTAGCCATAAACCCCAGGTAAAATTTTCAATACTTTCTCCTGCGTGTCTAAAATAGCATCTGCTCCTAATGGAATGGCGATATTTGTTGTTTCATGTCCAATTTTAAACCCTGCCATCACTGGAATAGTCAAATCTCCAAAGTATTCTTGCATTACTATATGTAATGCTGCTTTATCTGCATCTGTCTGTGTAAAGGAGCCAATTACAACACCTGCTAGCTGTTCTAGCTTCCTTGCTTGTTTTAATTGCTGCAGCATTGCATCGATTTTAGGAATTGTTTCTCCGCTCTCCTCCAGCAATAAAATTTTGCCATCCGTGCATACCTCAAATTTAGTCCCTAATGTGTTAACAAGTCGTTGCAGATTCCCACCAATTAGTTCTCCACGTGCAATACCCTCTGCAATTACTGTTAAAGGGGAAATTGCCTCTGTATACTGAATTTCCATTGGTGAAAATAGCTGGAAAAACATTTTCTTTGATAAGTCATCCAGCTTACTAGCTGTTATTAGCATAGGTCCATGGAATGTTACTAAATTGGCGTACTCATTAATTGCACAATGCAAATATGTTACATCCGAAAATCCCCAGAAAATTTTAGGATTTTCCTCTAATAGAGCATAATCAATTTTTTCAGCAATTCGTGCGCAGCCGTAGCCTCCAGCTATACAAAAGATCGCCTTCACCTGTGGATTTTTCACCATCTCATGGAAATCTGCTAATCTCATGTCATCATTACCTGCTAAATAATGGTGCTGTGTATAAATAGTATCACCGACAATATAGCGAAGACCTAACTCATCTAAAAAAGATAGTGCGTTTCCTAGTTTTTCGGGCTCTACAGCGCTAGATAGAGCAACAACACCTACTAAATCGCCCTTTTGTAAATGTGGTACGGTCGTTTTCATATAAACTCCTCCTACTGTTCTCCCTACAATAAATAAGCAAAGACTTCAGCGATAAGAAGCCTTTGCCCTTTTATAGTTATTTTGTTCCCCCATAAATAACCGTAACATTTGGATGCGTTACTAATTGGCTTGCTGGGAAATCTTCTGTAATCACGCCGCTTTTCAATTTTTCAATAGCATCTAGCTTTTTCTCACCAAAGGCAATTAAAACAATTTCCTTTGCCTTCATAATGGATTGAATACCCATTGTAATGGCATGTGTTGGCACTTCAGAAGGATCATCAAAGTAAATCGCATTTTCTGTTTTTGTGGATTCTGTCAATTCAACAATATTAGTCATAGAATCAAACGGAGTGCCTGGTTCATTAAAGCCAATATGACCATTCACGCCTATCCCAAGAAGCTGTAAATCAATGCCTCCTGCTGCTTCAATACTAGCATCATAAGCCGCACATTCAGCAGCTAAATCCTTTGCCTTACCATTCGGTAAATGGATATTTTGAGGCTGAATATCTACTAAATTAAATAAATTCTTATGCATAAATGTCCAATAGCTCGCTGGACTTGTATGATCAAGCCCCACATACTCATCTAAATTAAAAGTTTGTACATCCTTAAAGGATAATTGTCCTGCTTGATGCTGTGATACTAGCTCTTTATACATGCCTACAGGTGAACCGCCCGTTGCTAACCCTAAAACACTGTTTGGCTTCGCCTGAATTTGCTTAGAAAAAATATTTGCAGCAACTTCACTCATTTCCTCATATGTATTAACTTCTATCCATTTCATATTATTTCTCATATATACCTTCCTGACGTTTATTGTTTTAACTAAAATAGGTAACAATAGCTAATATATTAATTTTACAAGTTATTTAATTATTTTTCTATTATTTACTTTCAAATATTATGCGTGTATTCTCAAGTTATTTCGGTTATGTTATTAATAAGGAAGTGAGGCGATTTGATGAATACACAGATTCAACAATATTTACAGCATATTCGATTTCAAGGAACTTTAGAGCCAACAATACAATTACTTGGACAATTGCAAACTCGACATTTGCTGACGATTCCTTATGAAAATTTAGATGTTGTGTTAAAACATAGTATCTCCTTCGCCATTCCTGATTTATTTCAAAAAATTATTATTGAACGACGTGGCGGTAATTGTTTCGAGCTGAATATTTTATTTAGCTGGCTTTTGCGGGAGCTTGGCTTTTCGGTAACGAATCGCTATGCACAATTTTGGCGTAATGTAACAGAAAATACACCTCCTGAAGAAATCCCAATGCATCAGCTATTACTAGTAAAGAATGCTGGACAATCTTATATTTCAGATGTAGGTGTTGGTGCTTTAGCGCCATGTAAGCCTGTACCATTAGTTGCTGGCTATCAGCACCGAGAAGGCAGAGAACTCTATAAAATTGAGTATGATGAGGCAAATGGCTGGATGCTTTTTGAGCAAATGAAGCATCATTGGCGTTTACTGTACAGCTTTCATAATGATGCAAATGATGCGAAATTCGCACCACGACTATCCAAACAAAAAAATAAAATTGCGATGATTCGAACACCTTATGGCCGTCATACAATGTTCAACAATGAATTTAGAATCTATGAAGGGCAATCCCTTACAACCTATACAACACAAACCGATCAAGAATGGCTCCAAGCGCTTCAGCGTTTTTTTCATATCTCCTTACAGCAATAAAAAAGGGGCTCCAATAATTTTGAAGCCCTCTAAAAATATTACTTTAGCGTGCGATCAAGCAGCTCATAAACGACCTTGTCATTATGTAGCATCTTCACTAAACCGACATTATCTACATAATAATAAGTATCCACACCATCCGTATAAATTGATGTTATTTCAAAAGCGATTGCACCTGTATATTGCACTTCACCAGCTTGCACTGTATCATTCGTTGATTTAACCGTTATGCGTGAACCCATAGTAACTTTCGGTTCATCCTCATGTTCAATAACCCCTATTCTAAGTGGTGTTTGAATGTATAAATCATAATGTGAAGCATAATCATCATCAGTAACCAAAGCTTCACCATATACGTCAATACCATTATATAAAAGCTCATCATAAACGCGTTTTCCCGTATTTGCATCAATAACTGTCCAAACATCATTTTTGCCATCAAAATGATCGTATTCATAATTTAACGTATGGCGTTTATGATCACCTAGCGAATAGTAATTATACGTGTAAATAAAGCGACGATCTTTTGCTAGGTTTGGCTTCGCCAGCGTCATCGCTCGCGCTAAAAAGGCTGAAAAATGCGCACGTGTTAACGGTTGATTTGGTTTAAATGACCTATCACTATAGCCCTTGACGATATGATTATGAGCGACTACTAAAATCGCCTGATAGCCTGGCGTCTGCTTCGTCACATCTGTAAAATAATAATGCGAGTCATTCCCCTTTAACTGAAAGGCTCTTTGCAATACAATCGCCATTTCTCCTCTCGAAAGTGTTGCATTCGGTTTAAAATTTGGAGCTGCTTTAAAAATGCCCGCATTTTGTACTGCCGCAATTTCTTTATAATATTTATGAGTAGTTGGTACATCCCGATAATTTGGATTTTCTATCTCCACTGTATTTAACCCTAATGCACGTGTTAACATAACCGCAACCTGTGCTCTCGTGACATAGTCATTTGGCTTAAATATATTATTTGGATAGCCCTCTATAATACCTTGCTCCACTAAATAGTCAATTTCTGTCGACAATGTTTCATCTGTTAAATCTCGAAAACTTGCTGCCTGTGCTTCCTTTGGTAGAAAAACAACCAGTAGTACAAGCAAACAAGCCACCTTCAAAATATTCTTCATATTCTCCCTCCTCTACAATTACTCTTTACCCCAATGACATAGAAAATACTACAATTATAAAAGATATAATTGTAGTATTTATGGTTAAGACTAGTATAGGCTATTTGATAATACAGCACCATCACTTATTTTAATAATACGATCTGCATAAGCTAACATTTCTTCGTCATGCGTCACCATTAGTGTTGTAATTTGTAATGTTGCTGTTAATTCTCTTAGCAATAACATAATTTCTATAGAACGCTGTGAATCTAAGCTGGCTGTTGGCTCATCTGCAAATAATATTTTGGGTTGATGTATAATAGCACGTGCAATAGCAACACGCTGCTTTTCACCACCCGATAATACAGCAGGATATGCTGCTGTGCGATGTGACATGCCTACTAATTGCAAAAGGCGATGTACTTCTGATTTTTGTTGATGCTTGTTTAATGGTGATTCGGCAATATCTAGCATTAATAGTAGCTGCTCCTCCACTGTCAGAAATGGCACAAGATAGGAAAACTGAAACACAAAGCCAAATTTGCTGGCACGTAATTTTCGCATCTGCTCCGCATTCATTGCTGTAAGATTTTGATCTTCAAATAACACTTGCCCATCTGTTGCGGATTGTAGCCCAGCAGCTATTGTTAAAAGCGTGCTTTTTCCTGAACCTGATGCACCCACTAATGCTGTAATTTCTCCTTGTTTTAAAGTAAGGTTAATGCCCTTTAAAATTTCCTCCTCAACTTCACCATTTTTAAATGTTTTTCTTACATTATCCATTGCAAATAATGTCATCATTAAGCCTCCCCTTGCTTTATTGCTTGTAATGGTTCAATCTTTTTAATTTGCAACCCTGACAGTGTAGCTCCAATAAAGCCGATTATTAAAAACACGAGTGATAATTGAAACGTTGTGCCAATTGTTAATGTAAATGGCATTCCTTTTGGGGAAATAATACTGAATAGTTGACTCAAACTACTCGATAGCACTAGTGAAATAACTGTAATAATCATCATCTGCATCCAAATCATTTTAAATAATTTACTTGTCTTTAAACCAATTGCTTTTAAAATGCCATACAAACCAATTTTTTGTACATTCATCATATAGAAGAAAATTGCAAATAGCATACCGCTAATTACTACTAAAAACCATATAATCATATTTAACGATAGCTGTTCCGCACTATAGCTTGGAATTGTGTGAAGAAATTCTTTATTGCTATACGCTTGTAACCCTTGAAATTCTTTAGATTTGCTGTTTGGTAAATAAATCAATTGCATCTCTTGTACACGATACATTTCTTCATATGCCTCTTTACTTATATAAGCAACAGGCGCATGGCTATATTTCTTTTGCTCAATAAAACCTTTTACAATAAATTGACCACTATATTGCTGACTTGTTACTATTTCTCCAACTTGAATGCCTTTATCCCGTAATGAGCTATCTAAAAATATTTCATTTTGCTGTACATGCTGAAAGAATGGTGATTCTGTAGAGGTTACAAAAGCAACACTTTGCTGTTTATCATCTTCATTGTTTAAAAAGCCCATTTGAATTGAAAAAGCTACTGCCTCTTGTTCCTTACTAATAATTTCCCGTTGAAGTTCCTGATCAATTTTTGACAGGCTAAATGTGTCATCTGCATCATCAGTCATATAAAATTGCCCCTTCGGTAAATCTTTAATAAAAGCTGCATTATCTTGTGACAGACCATTTGCCAAACCTGAAATAATAAATGTTAAAAAACTAACTAAGAAAATAATGGAGCCTAAAATTAAAAACCGTATTTTATTCTTCTTAATGTCTTTCCAAGCAAGATTCATTACTAATCCCTCCACTTTTAAACTACTCACAGCTTAAAACTGTTACATGAACAGAACATGAACTCCTTATTAAAAAATAAAAACCACTCTAAAGAATAAAACTATTCTTATCAAGTGGTTCTTATACTAAAGCCTTTCTTATTTTTGTGAAGTGGGCTTATAAATAAAAGATACTTTCCTTTATTCGGATCAATACCCTTAATTTTCCTATTTACATTCGCAAATGGAAGCTTGTCAATTGCTTCCTCTATCATTTTGCTTAATTTCCGAACTTTTATTCCTCTGCCCTTCCTTAGTAGATAAGATGTTGTTTTGTTAACTCGGTAGCATCTTATAATCAGGGCAACAGGTATGCTTCTAAAGATGTAAAGGAGGAATTAAGTATATGGAAAAAATTGAACGAAAACAGCAAGTAAAGAACATTATCTACATCATTAAACACAATCTGGCAAAAAATGATGATGAAACAGAGCAATTTAACAATGAAAATCAACAAATATCTCTTATATGCTTTATATCTTATCGTAGCGAAACACCTACTCACGGCTAAATTGTGAAGGACTTTCATAGCTGACTCTAAATGCCACATTAGCGTCAGCTACTGGCTCAGGTATTTATAGTTGTCATTCTTGAAAGTGGCAACGTTACTCATATTTGCGATAACGAAGAAGGTCCTGCTCCTATGGAGGGCACTGAAAAAGTCCCTCAGGCACAAGTGAGAGAGTACAGGAACGAATATTCGTTCCTGTACTCTCTTTTTCTTCGATGCCGTTGATTTCCATTGCGGCGGACGCGTTTCGCGGGCACGGCTCCAGCCTTCTCCCTCGCTTTGCTCAGTCCGGGTGCTTCCGCTCGTGCTGTTCCCGCAGAAGTCGCCGCCTCCATTCCAATCAACTGGGACCACTTTCATCACTAGAAGGGTTTTCCTCTCGTATAATCTCACAAATTTCCTGTATAATTAAAGGACTAATAAAAGGTGGTGCGACCATGATTTCTAAACAGGAAACATTCAATTTAAGCCCGTACATGGCGTTGTACGATTTAATTATTCCAAAGGACAATATGCTTCGCCAAATCAATGAACTTGTGGATTTCTCATTTATTCTAGACGAACTAAAATCGAAATACTGTTTAGTTAATGGCCGTAACGCGATTCCACCGATTCGCATGTTTAAATATTTACTGTTAAAAGCGATTCATGACCTGTCGGATGCCGACCTTATCGAACGTTCAAAATTCGATATGTCCTTTAAATATTTTTTAGATATGGCACCAGAAGAGGAAGTGATCGACCCCAGTTCCCTGACAAAATTCCGTCGACTCCGTCTTCAAGATATGAATTTATTAGATTTACTGATTCAGAAAACTGTTGAAATTGCTTTAGAGAAAGGACTACTCCTTAGTAAAATGGTGATTGTCGACGCTACCCATACAAAAGCGCGATATAACCAGAAAACGCCCAAAGAATTTTTACAGGAAAAATCCAAAAATGTACGTAAAGCCGTGTATCAACTAGACGAAAACATGGTCGGAAAATTCCCTGAGAAGCCTGCGTCAAATGAAGTCACAGAAGAATTAGATTACTGTCGTCAAGTAGTTGAAGCAGTCGAAACACAATCAAAGGTTGCACAAATCCCGGCTGTGAAAGAAAAATTAAATGTTTTAAAAGAAGTGATAGATGATTATGAGAATCATTTAAGCTATTCAAATGATCCGGATGCACGTGTTGGCCATAAGTCAGCAGATTCTTCTTTCTTTGGTTTTAAAACGCATATTGCGATGAGTGATGAACGTATTATTACAGCAGCGGTTGTGACGACGGGTGAAAAAAGTGATGGGCACTATTTACAAGAGTTGGTAGAGAAAAGTAGAACTGCCGGCATGGAAATTGACACGGTGATTGGTGATGCCGCCTATTCCTGGAAAGAGAATTTAGTGTATGCAAAATCGGAGCAGTTTCAGTTAATTTCAAAGTTAAATCCAGTAATCACAAATGGCAGCGGACAACGGAAAATTGAATTTGATTATAACAAGGATGCGGGTATGTTTGTTTGTCCAGCGGGGCACATGGCAACTCACAAAAGACGTACGGGCAGGAAAACCCTGAATCAAAGTTTAACGTTTCATTTTGATATTGAAAAATGTAAAGTTTGCCCGATGCGAGAGGGCTGTTATAAGGAAGGGGCGAAAAGTAAAACGTATAGTGTAACGATTCAATCCGATACACATCAAGAACAAGCAGCATTCCAGGAAACAGCCGAATTCAAAGCACTTGCCAGCAAACGCTATAAAATCGAAGCGAAAAATAGTGAATTAAAGAACCCACACGGCTTTAAAACAGCAAAATCGGCGGGTTTATTTGGCATGGAAATTCAAGGAGCCACGACGATCTTTGCGGTCAATCTGAAACGGATACTCAAACTACTGAGTGAAAAAGAGTAGGAAAAAAGAAAGAAATAAGGCACCTTCCATTCAAAAACGAATGGAAAGTGCCTTATTTTTGTTTGAAAAACTAATTCATCGTAAAAAATGTAAGTTTTTCAGTGCCCTCGCTCCTATGCAGGCTTTTACTACGGTGACAATTGCTCGCTGTGTTGGGGGCACAGTCATAACAACCTACAACAATACATATACATTGGGAGAATATAGATATGGGAGGTAGAGGAATGGACGACAAGAACGCTCATGATCAGACGAACAATCAAAGTTGGCAAGGCGGCTCACATTCGTCGCGCTACTCGCAGACGGTAGGGGAGCGTGGTCCGATTCTGGAACAAGATACCATGCTACATGAAAAAAATGAAACCTTTATCCATGAAACAATTTTAGAGCGCCCCTTGCATGTGAAAGGCTTTGGAGCCTTTGGCTATTTCGAAACATTTAACTCGATGGCAGCCTATACAAAGCTTTGTTTTTTGCAGCAGCCAGGTCAGAAAGTTCCTGTTGCCGTCCGATTCTCACTGGCGGCAAGCAACAAGGGAACGCCAGACACTTCACGCAATGTGCGGGGCTTCTCGACTAAATTTTATACCGAGCAAGGTATCTTCGACTTAATATGCAACCATCTTCCCGTGTTTACGGTGCGTGACCCAATGCGGTTTGTAGAAACCGTCAGCGCCTTCAACCCATCGCCTGTCAACAACTTGATGGATCCCAATCGGTTCTGGAGCTTCTATGCGAACAATCCCGAGGCGACGCATTTCGTGCTGCAACTGTACTCCGATCTAGGGACGATCAAGAGCCTCCGCCACATTCCGGGTTACAGCGTAAGTACCTATGTTTGGAAGAATGAGCAGGGAGCTCGTACTTATGTAAAATACAACTGGATTCCGCTAGCCGGCGTGCAATATATCGATAGTCAGGAGGCAGCGCGACTTGCCTGCGAAAATCCAGATTACGCTGGTAAGGATCTCTATGACACAATTGCTCAAGGAGTACCAGTCGAATATGGGTTGTACGTACAGCTTATGAATCCACAAGACGAAGCCTCACTGCCATTCGATCCGCTAGACGATACAAAGGTATGGGATGCACAGCAGTACCCGCTGCTACCAGTCGGCAAGATGGTATTGAACCAAAATCCCAATAATTATAAAGAACAGGTGGAAAAGCTGGCCTTTTCCCCGTCTAATATGCTGGAGGGCGTCGAGTTTTCCTTCGATAGAGTGCTTCAAGGTCGTTCCAATATCTATACGGATTCACAACGTTATCGATTAGGACCGAATTTCCGTAGCATACCGATCAACCATCAGGCGAACTGGAAGCCATCAGACGAGGTAACGAGCAGCATGGGCAGCTATGTGGCAGGCCGGCTCGAACGCACTGCACCTCCAAAAGGTGATGATTTCACGCAGCCAGGGCAATTTTACAACTCGCTAGCGCCTGTGCTTCAGGAGCATTTAGTCCACAACATTGCCTCTGATCTTGGGGCTGCCTCTCCAAAGCTGCAACAGATTGTGTTAGGTTATCTAACCCAAGCAAGCCCAGAGCTGGGAGAACGTGTTGCCCGACAAATTGGGACTAAAGGAAAGAGGTAGTACCTGTCTAATCGTCAAACAATAGAGAAACCCAAACGTCCTGAAACAAAACGCTAGCCTTTCTCGAATTCCGACTGCCCTCCGTTTATAAAACTGAGGGCATATTTTTATACAATCAGCTACTTAAAAACATTTATCGAAGAAACCTACTACTTAAGCAACATATTCTAGTTTGCATACGAGTAACTCCCTTTCATACATATATTGAGCGTGAGTGGATGTTAAGCTTATCTATAGCATCTAGCATCTTCAGTCAATACCGTGAGTGTAATAAACAAAATAAAAAAAGTTCATCAGAGATAATCTCTAATGAACCATTATTAGTTAATTTGATACCGGTGGTCGGGGTCGAACCGACACTCCAGAAGGAACACGATTTTGAGTCGTGCGCGTCTGCCAATTCCGCCACACCGGCATAATAAAGATAAAAAAAATCGGATAATCCGATTAGCAGTAAAAATATGGAGGCGGCAACCGGATTTGAACCGGTGATAAGGGTGTTGCAGACCCGTGCCTTACCACTTGGCTATGCCGCCATCATATTTGGAGCGGAAGACGAGGTTCGAACTCGCGACCCCCACCTTGGCAAGGTGGTGTTCTACCACTGAACTACTTCCGCATAAAATGGCTGGGGTACTAGGATTCGAACCTAGGCATGACGGAATCAAAATCCGTTGCCTTACCGCTTGGCTATACCCCAACGTTAAAATGGGGCGACTGATGGGAATCGAACCCACGAATGTCGGAACCACAATCCGATGCGTTAACCACTTCGCCACAATCGCCATTATTATAATTGCTATTAATTTTATATTTGATGGGGCGACTGATGGGAATCGAACCCACGAATGCCGGAACCACAATCCGGTGCGTTAACCACTTCGCCACAATCGCCATAAAATTAATTGGCAGGGGCAGTAGGAATCGAACCCACACCAAAGGTTTTGGAGACCTCTATTCTACCGTTGAACTATGCCCCTATAATCAATAAAGCTGGTGGAGGGGGACGGATTCGAACCGCCGAACCCTAAGGAGCGGATTTACAGTCCGCCGCGTTTAGCCACTTCGCTACCCCTCCGGTAAGATGGTGCCGGCTATAGGAATCGAACCCACGACCTACTGATTACAAGTCAGTTGCTCTACCTGCTGAGCTAAACCGGCATAATAAATATGGTGGGTCAGGACGGAATCGAACCGCCGACACTTAGAGCTTCAATCTAATGCTCTACCAACTGAGCTACTGACCCACATGTTAAAATAAATGGCGGTCCCGACCGGGATCGAACCGGCGATCTCCTGCGTGACAGGCAGGCATGTTAACCGCTACACCACGGGACCATTTGATTGCTTTCATCCATAAAAAATTGGTTGCGGGGGCCGGATTTGAACCAACGACCTTCGGGTTATGAGCCCGACGAGCTACCACTGCTCCACCCCGCGACAATAATATGCATTTAGTAAAAATAATGGTGGAGGATGACGGGCTCGAACCGCCGACCCCCTGCTTGTAAGGCAGGTGCTCTCCCAGCTGAGCTAATCCTCCATCTGGGTATTAAATAAAATGGTGACCCCTACGGGATTCGAACCCGTGTTACCGCCGTGAAAGGGCGGTGTCTTAACCACTTGACCAAGGGGCCTTCGTTTGGAATAAATCAAAGTGCTGGCGGAGAGTAAGGGATTTGAACCCTTGAGACAGTGTTAACCGCCTACACGATTTCCAATCGTGCTCCTTCGGCCACTCGGACAACTCTCCAAGAATGGCTCCGAAGGCAGGACTCGAACCTGCGACAACCTGATTAACAGTCAGGTGCTACTACCAACTGAGCTACTTCGGAATAATTTTAATATACAGCCTAGCGACGTCCTACTCTCACAGGGGGAAGCCCCCAACTACCATCGGCGCGAAAGAGCTTAACTTCCGTGTTCGGGATGGGAACGGGTGTGACCTCTTTGCCATTATCACTAGACTATTTAAAAGACAAGATTTATTATAACAGGTTTTGTTATTATTGCAAGCTTTTTTTAAAACTTTCTTGTTCTTTCAAAACTGGATAAACGGTGCATTGAATTGCGTCAAACTGGTTTTGGTTAAGTCCTCGATCGATTAGTATTCGTCAGCTCCATGTGTCACCACACTTCCACCTCGAACCTATCTACCTCATCGTCTTTGAGGGATCTTACTTACTTGCGTAATGGGAAATCTCATCTTGAGGGGGGCTTCATGCTTAGATGCTTTCAGCACTTATCCCGTCCACACATAGCTACCCAGCGATGCCTTTGGCAAGACAACTGGTACACCAGCGGTGTGTCCATCCCGGTCCTCTCGTACTAAGGACAGCTCCTCTCAAATTTCCTACGCCCACGACGGATAGGGACCGAACTGTCTCACGACGTTCTGAACCCAGCTCGCGTACCGCTTTAATGGGCGAACAGCCCAACCCTTGGGACCGACTACAGCCCCAGGATGCGATGAGCCGACATCGAGGTGCCAAACCTCCCCGTCGATGTGGACTCTTGGGGGAGATAAGCCTGTTATCCCCGGGGTAGCTTTTATCCGTTGAGCGATGGCCCTTCCATGCGGAACCACCGGATCACTAAGCCCGTCTTTCGACCCTGCTCGACTTGTCGGTCTCGCAGTCAAGCTCCCTTGTGCCTTTACACTCTACGAATGATTTCCAACCATTCTGAGGGAACCTTTGGGCGCCTCCGTTACCTTTTAGGAGGCGACCGCCCCAGTCAAACTGTCCGCCTGACACTGTCTCCTGCCCCGCTAAGGGGCATGGGTTAGAATTTCAATACAACCAGGGTAGTATCCCACCGACGCCTCCTTCGAAGCTGGCGCTCCGAGATCTCTGGCTCCTACCTATCCTGTACAAGTTGTACCAAAATTCAATATCAGGCTACAGTAAAGCTCCACGGGGTCTTTCCGTCCTGTCGCGGGTAACCTGCATCTTCACAGGTACTATAATTTCACCGAGTCTCTCGTTGAGACAGTGCCCAGATCGTTACGCCTTTCGTGCGGGTCGGAACTTACCCGACAAGGAATTTCGCTACCTTAGGACCGTTATAGTTACGGCCGCCGTTTACTGGGGCTTCAATTCGTAGCTTCGCTTGCGCTAACCACTCCTCTTAACCTTCCAGCACCGGGCAGGCGTCAGCCCCTATACGTCACCTTACGGTTTTGCAGAGACCTGTGTTTTTGCTAAACAGTCGCCTGGGCCTATTCACTGCGGCTCTCTCGGGCTTTCACCCTAACAGAGCACCCCTTCTCCCGAAGTTACGGGGTCATTTTGCCGAGTTCCTTAACGAGAGTTCTCTCGCACACCTTAGGATTCTCTCCTCGACTACCTGTGTCGGTTTGCGGTACGGGCACCTCTCACCTCGATAGAGGCTTTTCTTGGCAGTGTGAAATCAGGAACTTCGTCCATACGGACTCGCCATCACAGCTTGGCGTTACAGTGTGCGGATTTGCCTACACACACGCCTTACTGCTTGGACGCGCATTTCCAACAGCGCGCTTACCCTATCCTCCTGCGTCCCCCCATTTCTCAAACGGTGAGGAGGTGGTACAGGAATATCAACCTGTTGTCCATCGCCTACGCCTATCGGCCTCGGCTTAGGTCCCGACTAACCCTGAGCGGACGAGCCTTCCTCAGGAAACCTTAGTCATACGGTGGACGGGATTCTCACCCGTCTTTCGCTACTCATACCGGCATTCTCACTTCTAAGCGCTCCACCAGTCCTTCCGGTCTGACTTCAACGCCCTTAGAACGCTCTCCTACCACTGACATCGTAGATGTCAATCCACAGCTTCGGTGAATCGTTTAGCCCCGATACATTTTCGGCGCAGCGTCACTCGACCAGTGAGCTATTACGCACTCTTTAAATGATGGCTGCTTCTAAGCCAACATCCTGGTTGTCTGTGCAACGCCACATCCTTTTCCACTTAACGATTACTTTGGGACCTTAGCTGGTGGTCTGGGCTGTTTCCCTTTTGACTACGGATCTTATCACTCGCAGTCTGACTCCCGTGTATAAATATCTGGCATTCGGAGTTTGTCTGAATTCGGTAAACCGGGATGGCCCCCTAGTCCAAACAGTGCTCTACCTCCAGTATTCTCATCACGAGGCTAGCCCTAAAGCTATTTCGGAGAGAACCAGCTATCTCCAAGTTCGATTGGAATTTCTCCGCTACCCACACCTCATCCCCGCACTTTTCAACGTGCGTGGGTTCGGGCCTCCAGTAAGTGTTACCTTACCTTCACCCTGGACATGGGTAGATCACCTGGTTTCGGGTCTACGACCACGTACTACTTCGCCCTATTCAGACTCGCTTTCGCTGCGGCTCCGCCTTCTACAGCTTAACCTTGCACGTAATCGTAACTCGCCGGTTCATTCTACAAAAGGCACGCTATCACCCATGAACGGGCTCTAACTACTTGTAGGCACACGGTTTCAGGTTCTCTTTCACTCCCCTCCCGGGGTGCTTTTCACCTTTCCCTCACGGTACTGGTTCACTATCGGTCACTAGGTAGTATTTAGCCTTGGGAGATGGTCCTCCCGGATTCCGACGGAATTTCACGTGTTCCGCCGTACTCAGGATCCACTCAGGAGAGAACGAACTTTCGACTACAGGGCTATTACCTGCTCTGGCGGACCTTTCCAAGTCGCTTCATCTAACTCGCTCTTTTGTAACTCCGTATAGAGTGTCCTACAACCCCAAGAGGCAAGCCTCTTGGTTTGGGCTCTTCCCGTTTCGCTCGCCGCTACTCAGGGAATCGATTTTTCTTTCTCTTCCTCCAGGTACTTAGATGTTTCAGTTCCCTGGGTCTGCCTTCAAGACGCTATGTATTCACGTCAAGATACTACGCCATTAAACGTAGTGGGTTCCCCCATTCGGAAATCTCCGGATCAAAGCTCACTTACAGCTCCCCGAAGCATATCGGTGTTAGTGCCGTCCTTCTTCGGCTCCTAGTGCCAAGGCATTCGCCGTGCGCCCTTAATAACTTAACCGTCGGCTTTCGATATACGTCGTTATCCAGCGTCAGCTTCATTCGCTCGCTCAGTCACGTACAGAGGTACGCTCCTTTACTCACTCAATCGCTTCCTTGTCTAACTCGTATCTCAAAACCCTTAAATTATTAAGCCTAAAAAACTTAAAAAATAAATGTGTTTGTTACAATTTCAATGTCGTTTTATCCAGTTTTCAAAGAACAAAGCTACTACCTGCTTCTACTTCTTCGCAGCTTTGCGACGAAAGCGTAGCGACAGGAGCGCATATATGAAGTCTTTCATTCAGAAGAATGAACCTTCAAAACTGAACAGCAAAACGTAATCGTACAAACCCAAGGTTTGTATTCCGAAAATATCCTTAGAAAGGAGGTGATCCAGCCGCACCTTCCGATACGGCTACCTTGTTACGACTTCACCCCAATCATCTATCCCACCTTCGGCGGCTGGCTCCAAAAGGTTACCTCACCGACTTCGGGTGTTACAAACTCTCGTGGTGTGACGGGCGGTGTGTACAAGGCCCGGGAACGTATTCACCGCGGCATGCTGATCCGCGATTACTAGCGATTCCGGCTTCATGTAGGCGAGTTGCAGCCTACAATCCGAACTGAGAACGACTTTATCGGATTAGCTCCCTCTCGCGAGTTGGCAACCGTTTGTATCGTCCATTGTAGCACGTGTGTAGCCCAGGTCATAAGGGGCATGATGATTTGACGTCATCCCCACCTTCCTCCGGTTTGTCACCGGCAGTCACCTTAGAGTGCCCAACTAAATGATGGCAACTAAGATCAAGGGTTGCGCTCGTTGCGGGACTTAACCCAACATCTCACGACACGAGCTGACGACAACCATGCACCACCTGTCACCGTTGCCCCCGAAGGGGAAACTATATCTCTACAGTGGTCAACGGGATGTCAAGACCTGGTAAGGTTCTTCGCGTTGCTTCGAATTAAACCACATGCTCCACCGCTTGTGCGGGCCCCCGTCAATTCCTTTGAGTTTCAGTCTTGCGACCGTACTCCCCAGGCGGAGTGCTTAATGCGTTAGCTGCAGCACTAAGGGGCGGAAACCCCCTAACACTTAGCACTCATCGTTTACGGCGTGGACTACCAGGGTATCTAATCCTGTTTGCTCCCCACGCTTTCGCGCCTCAGCGTCAGTTACAGACCAGAAAGTCGCCTTCGCCACTGGTGTTCCTCCAAATCTCTACGCATTTCACCGCTACACTTGGAATTCCACTTTCCTCTTCTGCACTCAAGTCCCCCAGTTTCCAATGACCCTCCACGGTTGAGCCGTGGGCTTTCACATCAGACTTAAAGGACCGCCTGCGCGCGCTTTACGCCCAATAATTCCGGACAACGCTTGCCACCTACGTATTACCGCGGCTGCTGGCACGTAGTTAGCCGTGGCTTTCTAATAAGGTACCGTCAAGGTACAGCCAGTTACTACTGTACTTGTTCTTCCCTTACAACAGAGTTTTACGATCCGAAAACCTTCTTCACTCACGCGGCGTTGCTCCATCAGGCTTTCGCCCATTGTGGAAGATTCCCTACTGCTGCCTCCCGTAGGAGTCTGGGCCGTGTCTCAGTCCCAGTGTGGCCGATCACCCTCTCAGGTCGGCTACGCATCGTCGCCTTGGTGAGCCGTTACCTCACCAACTAGCTAATGCGCCGCGGGTCCATCCTGTAGCGATAGCAGAACCATCTTTCAACTCAAAAACATGTGTTTCCAAGTATCATTCGGTATTAGCCCCGGTTTCCCGGAGTTATCCCCAACTACAGGGTAGGTTACCCACGTGTTACTCACCCGTCCGCCGCTAACGTCAGAGGAGCAAGCTCCTCCTCTGTTCGCTCGACTTGCATGTATTAGGCACGCCGCCAGCGTTCGTCCTGAGCCAGGATCAAACTCTCCATAAAAAGAAATTTGATTTGCTCAAATTGTTTTGCTGGCATCTCATCTTCATTCGATGTCCAAATTTATTTCGTTCACTTACCAAAGTAAGCTACTAAAATTTATTGATTACGTTTTGCTTGTTCAGTTTTCAAGGTTCATATTTTGCTTCAGTCGTTTTTCAGCGACTTCTTCATATTAACATTTCACTCAAATCATGTCAATCACTTTTTTTAAAAAAGTTATTTGCATTTTATTATTGAGTTTTCCGTTATGTCTTAGCGACAATTAATATAATACAATACCAAGATAGTATTCGTCAACTATTTTTCTAAAAAAATATCGAGGCATTTTTTTATACCTCGATTACAAGCATACTACAATCATTGCCCTATTTCTAGAGCATCTTTATTTACCTTGTAGTGACGATGAAAAATCATATCATTTTTCGCAACAACTGGTTCTACTTGAATATAGCCTTTATCCACCAAATACTCTACAAACACTTCTAAATCTACTGAATAATTTACAAGCTCATGATGATCATGTAGCTCTTGAATTGACCATGTTTCCTTCGATTGCATAACCTCTAGTATATGTTGTGCACCATCTCTTGTGCGAGAGTGAATTAAAAACTCACTTGCTAAAAATAATAGCTCTAGTCGCTTTTCAATTGGTTCATTACTCGTTATAAGCTCCTCGTACAGCTTATAGATCGCTGGCTCAATTTTTTTTACCTGTGCCCAAACAGTTACTTCTGGATAAAGTCCACTATCAATGATTGATAAACGCCCTAAATGATGTAAGGAATCAACTACATGATTATAAGCATCTAAGTAGCTTCCTTTATCAAAGTATTCTTTCCCCTCTAAATAACGTCGAATAAGCTTTGAGAATTGAATACCTGTTTTTATTTTACGACCATTGAAAGGGAATTCCTGTAACTCTATTTTTAACTTATGCAAAAATTCATTGCGATCAAATAATACTCTGCCAAAGAATATCCAATCGACTACCTTCTTATTAGAACCAATGAGTAACCATTTTCTTATCAATTTCTCCGTAACAGTATGTAGAGCGACTTTATTTCCTTCATATAAGTAATGTTTCGAAAAAACTGGCTGCTCTGCTTCTTTTACAATAATCAGCAAAACTGTATCGAATGTATCTGTAACATTACTTTGCTCTTCACGCTTTTCCACTAAAATAACGCCTAACGTATTCGACTGACTTGCACGCTCTTGATAGATTGGACGCAATACTTGTTCCACGCTCAGCCCTCCTTTATTTCTTTAGCTCCCTGTGTTCCGTTAAAAATTCGACATACTCTAAAAGTATTCCTGCTTTCATCCATCTCAAAGCTAAAATACTTTGTCCTTATATGTTATAGTAGATTTTAGATTGGGAGGCAAGATGAAAAATGAAACCTTATAAAAGTAAAATTAATAAAATTCGTTCATTCGCATTAGCGTTAATCTTCATCGGCTTTGTTGTGATGTATGGGGGCATTTTCTTTAAAAATAGCCCAATACTCGTGCTAATTTTCATGACATTAGGGGTACTATGCATTATTGGTAGTACAGTTGTTTACGCTTGGATTGGCTTGCTATCAACAAGAGCTGTGCAAGTTGAGTGCCCTAATTGTCATAAACATACAAAAGTTTTAGGTCGCGTAGATATGTGCATGTACTGCAATGAACCGTTAACGCTTGATCCTACTCTCGAAGGTAAAGAGTTTGACCAATCCTATAATAATAAAACAAAAAAATCCTAGCCCTTTTTTAGGAGCTAGGATTTTTTATTGTACCTTAGCAATAGCACCTTTACATGATGGACAAGTGCCGTATATCTCTAAACGATGCGAATGCACATCAAAGCCTGTAACCTGTGATGCAAATTGCTCAATTTCGTCGAGTCCAGGATAATGGAAATCAACAATCTTACCGCAACATTCACAGATCATATGGTAATGATCATTTGTTACAAAATCAAAGCGGCTTGAGGCATCTCCATAAGTAAGCTCTTTTACAAGACCTACCTCACGAAATACACGTAGGTTGTTATAAACAGTTGCTACACTCATATTAGGAAACTTTCCTTCAAGTGCTTTATAAATTTCATCGGCAGTAGGATGTGCCATTGATTGAATCAAATATTCCAAAATAGCATGACGTTGAGGGGTAATACGTACACCAGTTGTTTTTAACGTGTCAAGTGCATCTTGTAAATGCGTTGCAGACATCGTCATGCACCTCTTCCATAAGTATTATTAATTTATAATTGTTATAAATAGTGTATCGAATTCCCCCTGCTTCGTCAACAATCATACATTTCTTCTTCCCACTCAATCTTAAAAATTTCTTAGTATCCTCTTGATAAATCCATGACATTTTCTAAATCGGTTTCTCCCTTTAACCATTTAGCTAAGCTTGGTTTAAAAATCTCTAAACTGCGCTCCACATAACGAGATGAATGGCTTGATATATGTGGGGATACAACAACATTTGGGAATGTCCATAATGGATGATCCGCTGGCAAAGGTTCTTCCTCAAAAACATCTAACACAGCATAGCCAATTTCTTCCGCCTGAATAGCTTGAATCAATACCTTTTCATCAACTAAGTTACCTCGGCCAAAATTCATAAAAATAGCATTGTTTTTCATAGCTACAAAATGCTCTTCTTTTAATAAATGTGTCGTTCCCTCTGTTTTCGGTAGTACCGAAATAACAATATCCGCACTTGGCAATGCTTCGATTAATTGTACAAAGCTAACCATTTTATCCATATAAGGCGCTTCTTTACCGGAACGATTACAGCCCACTGTTGCTACACCAAAGGCTTGCAATAAGCGACCAACCTCTGAACCAATCGCACCTGGTCCTAAAATAAGCGCTGTGCTATCACGTAATTCTGTTTGTTTTGCTTTTTTTGACCATTCACTCATTTTTTGTTGCTCATATATCCAAGGCAATGCACGCTTAATAGCTAAAATATGTGCTAGCATCGATTCTGCCATTGGTGTTTTATGAATACCACGAACATTCGATACTAAAATTCCTCGCTCCATAATGGCTTGCGCAGGCATTTTTTCAATGCCTGCGGATGCTACAAAAATCCACTTTAAGTTAGTTGCATATTGGATATTATTTTCTGTTAAATCTTCACCATATGTAACTAACACATCTGCTTTAGCTAGCTCTTCATTCGATAAACCATTTTCAAAAATAAAGTCCACCTGTGGAAATTGTGCTAGCAATGGCTCACGTAAATCAGGTCTTGGTTCAAACGTAAAATAAATTCTCATGTTGTCGCCTCCTGCTCTGCTAAATAAGCATACACTTCTTCAATATGATTTTTCACGCGTACTTTGCGCCAAGCTTTCTCTAGCTTTCCTTCCGGATCAATCAAAAATGTTGAGCGCTCAACCCCCATAAATTCACGTCCATACATTTTCTTGAGCACCCAGACACCATAAGCTTCAGCCACCTTATGATCCTCATCTACCAACAATGAAAATGGTAGCTTATGCTTATCAATAAACTTTGTATGTTTGTTAGCATCATCTGGACTTACGCCGAGAATAACAGCATTCAACTGGCTGAAATCCTCAAATTTATCACGAAAATCACATGCCTCTGTTGTACAGCCTGGTGTCATATCCTTTGGATAAAAATATAAAATCACATATTGTCCTATGAAATCTGCTAAATGCACTAACTCCCCTTTTTCATTTATTAAAGAAAAGTCTGGTGCTTTTTGTCCTTCTATTACAGTCATGTTCATCTCCTCCTTTGTAGGTTCTATTTTACTCTAAGTCATAAATCAAGTCATATCTCTTCATTTTTTTTGGATTTCTTACACTGATAGGTCTACAATAGATAGCAGATAAAATTTTAGGAGGCAATACTTATGAATCATGCAAAATCCGAAGCACTACATGCAGAGGCACTACAACATATCGTTGGTGGGGTAAACAGCCCCTCACGTTCATATAAGGCAGTAGGTGGCGGTTCTCCTGTGGCAATGGCTCGCGGGAAAGGCGCTTATTTTTGGGATGTAGATGGCAATCGTTATATTGACTATCTTGCAGCATATGGACCTCTTGTAACTGGACATGGTCATCCACATATCGCCAAAGCAATTGCACATGCAGCCGAAAATGGTACATTGTTTGGAACACCAACTGAATATGAAGTGACATTTGCTAAAATGCTGAAAGAGGCAATTCCCTCAATGGATAAAGTGCGCTTTAACAACTCAGGTACAGAGGCTGTTATGACAACTATTCGTGTTGCGCGTGCCTATACAGGACGTACGAAAATTATGAAATTTGCGGGCTGCTACCATGGGCACTTTGATTTAGTATTAGTAGCTGCGGGCTCTGGACCTGCTACATTAGGAACACCAGATTCAGCAGGTGTTACAACTTCTACTGCGGAAGAAGTAATTACTGTGCCTTTCAATAATCCTGAAGCCTTTATAGAGGCAATGGATACATGGGGAGAGCAAATTGCGGCGATCCTAATAGAGCCAATTGTAGGGAACTTTGGTATTGTTGAGCCAAAGCTAGGCTTCCTAGAGCTTGTTCATGCGACTGCAAAGGAAAAAGGTGCTTTAACAATTTACGATGAGGTGATTACAGCATTCCGCTTCCATTATGGCGGTGCTCAAAATTTACTTGGCCTAACACCTGACCTGACAGCACTTGGAAAAGTTATTGGTGGCGGGTTGCCAATCGGTGCATATGGCGGTCGTAAAGATATTATGGAAACAGTTGCTCCACTCGGTCCAGCATACCAAGCCGGGACAATGGCTGGAAACCCTGCATCTATGCAAGCTGGTATCGCCTGCCTTGAAGTGCTACAAACACCGGGTATTTATGATGAAATGGATCGCCTTGGCGGTATTTTGGAGCAAGGCATTTTAGCTGCGGCAAAAAAGCATAATATCACAATAACGGTTAATCGTCTGAAAGGAGCATTGACTGTTTACTTTACCGATGTGCAGGTAGAAAACTATGAGCAGGCAGAAAATACGGATGGTGAAGTATTTGGCCGCTTCTTTAAATTAATGCTTGAACAGGGTATTAATTTAGCACCTTCCAAATATGAGGCATGGTTCTTAACAACTGAACATACAGAGGCAGATATTCTTGAAACGATTAAGGCTGTAGATCACGCTTTTTCCCAATTGTAATTAGGTGACAGTTTAAAGGCGGCTTGCTAACGGAAGTCGCCTTTTTTCATTCCCGCATGCAAATCTATGTATTTTATAAGCACTTCCTTCTATAATGTAAAGAAGCTTAAAAATTTTAGACAGAAAGGACATCCATTTTCTATGAAATTAGGTGCCCGCGTATTTAAAACTGGTGTAGCTATTGTATTAGCACTGTTTATTGCAGAATTGTTAAATCTACCTTCACCTGTTTTTGCTGGGATTGCAGCAATTTTTGCGATTCAGCCTTCTATTTATCGCTCTTATCAAACCATTGTAGAACAAGTACAAGCAAATATTATAGGCGCTGCTATTGCTGTTGTATTTGGTCTACTTTTTGGTCATCACGTTGTTGCTATTGGTATAGCTGTTATTATAACAATTGGTGTCATGTTAAAGTTTAAACTTGAAAAATCGTTGTCACTGGCACTCGTATCTGTTGTTGCTATTATGGAGTTTCAAAGGGATGACTTTCTAACCTTTGGATTGATACGCTTTTGCACAATATTAATTGGAGTATTGGCAGCATTTGTTGTCAATCTTGTGTTTTTACCACCAAAATATGAGGTAAAGCTATTCCGTAAAATTTATATTTTACAGGATGATATTATTCGCTGGACACGACTTGCTGTACGCCAAGCTTCTGAGCATACATCCACAAAGGGAGCATTAAGTAAATTTAAAAGTCGTATGCTGCGAGTGGATGCACTTTATGAATTATATAAAGAAGAGCGAAACTACTTTAAAAATAAAAAATATGTAAAAGCACGCAAGCTAGTTGTTTATCGCCAAATGATTTTAACCTCTAAACGAAGCTTAGAGCTGCTACAACGCTTGCATAAACATGAAAATGAATTAGCTCAACTACCAACGCAATTTCATTTAATGATTCAGGAGCGGCTTGATTCCTTGCTCACATACCATGAGCAACTGCTGTTAAAATATACAGGAAAATTAAAGCCTGAGCATTCGGAGTGGAGTAAAAGCATTGACTATGTCCAAAGAAATGAACTGATGGAGATTTTTATTAAGCAAATTAACTTTGCGCGCGAGGAAGGCGATACAGAGTTTTCAAGCTACCACTTGCTCTATATTTTATCGCGAATTTTAGATTACGAGGAAAACTTAGAGCATCTTGATACGCTCATTGTATCTTATCAAAATCATCACGGACATGAAATTAATGTGGAGTTTGAGGAAGAATTTATCTAATTATAGAAAACGACAGATTGGGAAAATCCAATTTGTCGTTTTTTTATATTTTATCTATAAAATTGTGAATATTTCATCAATTAAGTATAATGTATATAACAATAGGAGGCGATATAGAATATGGTGAATTTAGGGAAAATAGAGTTAACGAAAAAAGGGCAATCAGTAAACTTAACAAAATCACAACAGCAGGAAATTGGGGAAATTCTAATTAACTTAAATTGGAATCAGCAAGCAGCAAAACCCTCTGGCGGGTTTTTATCTTCTTTATTTGGCGCAAAATCAAATGGTCAGATTGATTTAGATTTAGGCTGTTTATATGAATTAACGGATGGTAGCAAAAGCTGTGTACAAGCTCTTGGTAATTTATTTGGTAGCTTGCATACCCCGCCTTTTATTGAATTAGACGGTGATGATCGTACGGGTATGGTAAGTGGTGGAGAAAATTTACGCATTAATGGAAATAAGGTAAGCGATATTAAGCGTGTGCTAGTCTATGCCTTTATTTATGAAGGGGTAGCAAATTGGTCTGAAGCAGATGGCGTTGTAACCGTCAATTACGGAGCAGGCCCTAATATTGAAGTGCGTTTAAATGAACATCGGAATGGCAAAAATATGTGTGCGATTGCTATGATTGAAAATGTCAATAATGAAACCTTTAAAGTGGAACGTCTTGTTGATTATTTTAGTGGACATCAGGATATGGACAAAGCCTATAATTGGGGGCTTTCTTGGCAGGCTGGTAGAAAATAATAAGTGATTTATATATAAAAGCCAGCATCATTTAGGAAAAGCCGATGCTGGCTTGGTGGATAGTGGTTAATGACGTAATGCTATTAGCTGCTGTTCTGCCTGCTGACGCTGGGCTACCTGCTTATCGCGCAATTTACGATAGTTAGTAATACCTGAAATAATTGTATCCCATACTTCTTCAAGTGTTTGTGTTGTAGCTGGCTGCTGTGCCAAAGAAGTGCTTAATTGAACTGCATCATTATTTGCGCCTCCATATTGCTTCATCCGATTTTCAAAGGCCGCTGCTGATTGATTTTGTAATTGCTGACGTTTTTCATTCATAGCATTGATAATACTCATTTTAAAAACAGGGATAGTCTTTACAAAGGCTCCATTAATTTGCTCAATCAGCTCACTATTCCCATTACGCAGCATCTCAATTTGTGGAGCCGCTAAAATTGCAACCATACGTGACTTCTCCAGCTCATCTATCTTCTGTGCCAGCATTTCAGCAATGGCTTGTAGATTATTTAACTCCATCTTAGCCATCTGGTTGCCTGCTGTGCTCTGCTTTTCATACATTGGTATAAGCGTAGTTGTTACTTCCTGTAACTTTAGCTCTGCTGCTACAATATATTTCTCAAGCTCCAGATAAAACGTTAAATCCTCATTATATAAGCGAGCAAGCATCCGATTATCCTTCGCCAATTCCTCTTCCATCAGCACAAATTGATAATGAATCTTTTCAATATCTCTACCAAGTGTATTATATTTTGCAAACAAATCTTCGTCGTTTTTAGGTTTCTGTTTAAATAGCTTTCTAAAAAAGCCTCTCTGCTCAATCACTTCTTTTTTATCGAATTTTGCCATTAAGGCTTCAAGCTGCTTTAATAATTCACCTGACTCATTCACTTTCGAATTTCCTATCATCTTTAAAATTTGATCTGAGAAATGGGATAGCTTCGTTGCAGGCGCTTTTCCTAGTTCCATTAGCTCTAGCTGGTTTTTTATATTAATGCCATTAGCAATTTGCTGTACTTCAGCACTCTCTTTTAATTGCTGCTTCACGGTTGCTGCAGTTTCTGCTGTTAGCTGCTCCAACATCATTATTTTGTAAGCCTCCTTTCTATCTATTAAAAAAATCGATTAAAGAGCTTTTTAATAATAGTATCAGGTGCATTTTTATCTTGCTTTGGCTCTTCATATTGCAGATCAAATAGCATATGCTCTAGTCGATGTATATCGTAGCAATCCTCCTGTAAATGCTTTTCTAAATCAAGCTTGCCTGTTGGATTATAAAAAATAATATCCACACCGAAACGATTTAAAAATGCTAGTAATACAATATCCTCACGTGACAAGGCTGGCTGTTGCGGTGCTTGGTATAAGACAAGTTTAGGTACTTCCTGTGCGTAGTCAAAGCCTTGCAGTAGGCGCAAGATCTCCTGTGGAATCATCGTTAATTGTTTAAAGATAAATAGCTGTAAATGATACAATGTTTCATTTGGCTCTTGCTTGAGCATCGGCTGTTCACACGAAGTTTTGATTGTATGGGCAATGGCACGCTGTAACTCCAATGTTAACTCATCATACTGCCACCAATCACTTTGCATAATACGCTCTATCGATAGCTCACCATTTACTAAGCAGTGTTGATAATGAAAATGGTAATTGGCTTTGCTTGTTTTTGTATATGGAAATTCCTTGATAAAAACAGTTTGTGGATTCGCTAGTAGCTGATGCATATAATACCAGTATTCTTCACGTTGACTTGAAACGCCACTAACCTTTGCAAAGATAACAGGAATCACAACTTCATTCCCTATCACTTCAAATTGTGGACGAACAAGTGCCTTTTCCTTTGCATAGATAAAAATATCATCATAGGTCATTCTTAATGTCAATGAACGTGGCATAAAATCTTTAAATTGCCAAGGCTTATAAACACCTGATTGCTGATCGTGCATCAATTGTTCAAAATGCTGACTAGAACGATAGCCAACAGTTGCTTGCCGATCACGCAGCTTATCAGGGAATGGCTGTAACGTTGTGTGATTTGCATATGAGTATGTAATCGAAAATGTATCTGTTGCATCAATTTCTGCAAATTCATCTATTTTCGCTGGATGGAAAATTAACACATCACATCCAAGCTCCATTAATAATAATAAAAAATAACGTTGACTAATGGTCGTTTCACCATACCAAACCACTTTAGGAAAGTCATCTGTTGGCTTCATTGATTTTGTCCATTGAATCCAATGGTTTTTCAGCCATTTCACCATATCAATTAAAAAGCGGCGAAATTCATTGGCAAGTAGCCCCAATGCCTGCTGCTGTTGAAAAAGCTCCACAACTTTAATGGTTGCTAGCTGTAAATGTCGATTCATGGTACTATCATCATGCTTAGGAATTAACTGATAGCCATACATCATCGCAACTAAACGATTAATTGACAGCCCTTTAGGTGCTTGCTGATGTTGCGCTAAAATCGCTTGGATAGCCTGAAAGTCTTTTTGCTCAATATATTTATTTAATTCTTCACTTAAAATATGGATATGCTCGTTTTGTGATAAATTAAATAATGAATTAAAATAGTCATCTTCTTCGATAGGTACACCTAAAACGCGCACAGCAATTCGGCTAAAGCTTATTTGCTGAGCTGTTTCCTCATAAAATGCACGATTCTTTGGTGAATCTTGAAATGCCTGCAGCCAATCATCAGGATGACGCTCCAACACTGGTTTAATTGTGATTGCTTGCATACAAACGCCACCTCCTCAAAAATCATCCTTCACATCGTTCTTGTGCTATTAAGCAGCTGTTTTTTAATGATCTATACAATCGTTTGTTTTACTGCTAGTTGTAACACGGTTTCTAGTAAATTCTTTGTAAATGCTTCACCAGTATATGTGGAATACGTTGTATTTGCTAGTACAGCTGGCTGCTTATCCTTTAAATCACCATGATATGGCGTAAATGCTACATCAGCCATTGCTAGCATTCCATAATCCATCATTGAATCGCCCGCTGCTATATGCATATCATATGTACAAAATTGTTTGATATATTCTATTGCCGCTTCCTTTGTCAGCACCTTTGGCATTATATATAATTTTGTCCCTTGCAGTAGCACAGACCAACCATATGCATCAAACTCTTGAATCATTGCTTGTAGTTCATCCTGCTGAAAAACATCAATATCTACATGATGTACATAGAAAAGATTATCAATATACAATGAACGCTGCAGCCAAATATCGGATTTTACCGCATCGAAATGCTTTAACATATCCTCACGCGGTATGGAAGAATCCTCAATACGCTGTGCTAACAATGCAGCCCATTTTTCACTCGGCTGACCCTTTTCTAATATTGTACCCCCATTACTTGTAATAGCAAAGGCAGGACATAGCTCGGCAATAAAATGAATTCTCTTATATTGATGCAATGCTCTTGTTGTCACTGGTACAAATAATGTTTGCTGATGTACTTGCTGTAATAGGGGGACCGTGGCATCGGTCATCCTACTCTTCGCTTCATTCCCCTTATGTTCAACAATAACAGGTGCTGTTGCTGGTGGAAACATTTCCAGCATGCGTTGAGAATAAATCAATGTTCGATCTAAATCTGATGTAAATAGTATCATAATTGGACTCCTCTATAATTCTTTGATTAAGCCACAGCATGCATAAGACATATTTGTATATTCTTCAATGGCTACATTTTTTTCCTGTGCTAATAATAAAATATGTTCCAGTTCAACCGTATGCTGCGGATTAATTAAAATTTTCCAAGGTATGCGTCGCAGTAAAACTCTTGTCGTTTCTCCAACACCAGGCTTAATAAAATGAATATTTTCAATATCGAAATCTTGTTGAATTCTTTCAACCGATTGCATGCCCTCCCATGTAATTGGTAAGGGTGGTGGTAATGTAATGTTTTCCTGTACTGCCTCAAAGCAGGCTACAATACGCTCTATATATAAATTTGAAACATCTACAGCCTCTAATTCCTTATAGTATTTTGCACCATGAAAATCATCCTTATCCATAAACTGCAAATTTAATACTGTTCTGCTCACTAATCCAGATACCGTTGAATTTAAACATGCCGATGGAATGAGAAAATCCTCACGCGTACCATAGATGGACGCACAATGTCCAGGGTCAGCTAAGACAGCTAAATCAGCATTTAGCTGTGTGTTATATAGGGCATTAAATTTTTTGCAAGATTGTTGTAATTCATTGGTAATAGCACCTTTACCTGTCCAGCCATCAATAAATTGAAGATAGCCTAAAGGATGCTTTGCTAATATATAACGAATCGCTACTGTATCAAAACCACGACCACGCAAAATCGAAATAGAATAATGAGGTATCTGCACCTGATAGCGCTTTTCAATATAGCGTTTTATTAAAATTCCAATCGGTGTACCTGCTCTTGCTAAGCTTACAAGCACTAAATTTTCTAATCCTCTGCTTTGCACAATTTGCTCTGCCACTACACCAACAGCTAGCGCTATTCTTGCTGCATAAGCATCTAGCGCTTTGTAAAAAAGATTCATATATGTGGCTGATGGCTGCACTTCCACTGGTAGCATTTCAGAATAATGTGTGCCTGATTGAATAAGTTGCTCTCGTCGATCATTCTCTAGCTCAAGTAGTCGATGACCAATATCACGCAATAAAAAAACAACATCCTCTTGTGCATAGCTGCCCATTTGATCTGGCTGTAAAGTTGATATCATTGTGCTACTACCTCCCACTCATGCATACAAATTACATAAATCTTTGCAGTGCTGACTGCTTGCAATGCTGCTACTGCTTGCGCCACAACCTCTTTCTTTGCTATACGTTCCACCATCACGAAAAGTTCCGAATATGGCTGACTTTGCACATTGTATAAATAATTCGTTACACCGTTATTTTCCAGACTATCAAAGGCTAGTTTTTCTGTAATTGTATAGCTATCTTCACCTGTACAATAAATTGGACTACGTGTTGTTGATTGAACATAAACATCCTCACCTAAGTAGGTGGCTATTTGCATAGGAATATACATAAACTCACCTGTTCCAATAACAAGTGCTGGGCCACCTGTTCGCAAGCTTGTTAATTGCTGACCAATTGCCTGCAAAGCTTCCTTTTGTTGAAAATGCTGCTCTGATGTTAGCATAAACCTTCCTGTAGCTGCTAGATAAGGTTGCTGATTCACAAGACCATTTTCAGCAATCGAACGATAAAGCTTCTGCTCCATAGTTTGCTGAATAGGTAACAATGTTATCTCTTGCGCCATATCTGTTGCTATTTCAGGCTGCCTTTTTGTTAAAGATGGTGTGCCATTGCAGCTAAAATGCCCACACATAATTGCTAGAAAATCAATCGTAATGCCCCATTGCTGCTCTAATTGCTGAAAGACCATTTGCTGCTGCTCAGACCGCCAATCTAAAATAGCTAGCACGGCATAGTGCTTGACGGAAGGGAATTTCTTGCGTAACGTATCAATAATATTAATGACCGTGTTGCCAGTCGTAAGCTCATCATCAATGAGCACAATACGCTGTGCCTGCATAAAAGCTTCAGGCTGCTCTGTATAGATTCGGTGGCTTGTCGCATGTGAATGCTCTTCCTCAAATGTTACAAATGGCTCCAAATCAGGCAGCACCTCACGTGTTGTATGAATATATATAGCATTTGATTGGAATGTATTAAATACGGCATGCCCTAGCGCAGTCGCTGTTTCAGCAAAGCCAATAAATAATGTTGTTTCATCTAGCTTTACATAACCATCCATTCTATTTTCCAGCCTCGTGCCTTCTTTTAAAGCTGCCACAACGTTTGGTGTAGCATCTGCTTGTTGACCTGTAAGATGCTGATGATACATAAGAGCTAACAGACTACCTGTTAATAACGGCACCTGTGGACGGACAGCTAGATGCTTACCAAGAACGGTACTAACAAATAAAAATTGTCTTTTTTTATTGATACGAGCTGCCATTTTAAATAAATCTGTAAGAGCAAAATTATAAGGATTATGGCTGATTGCAATATCGATTGTATAATTTGGTAAAATATTAAGCCTACTCATTAGTTGTTGCATACATACTACCACCTATTTCAGAATTTAATAATAATGAGGCAAAATCAACAGTTTCATGATAAACACCATAGACATGTGCCTGTTGTAAAATTCGCTTTGCCCATCTCATATGTGGTTTAAATTCATTCATTTTATTGGCATAATGACTTTTCATCACACCTTTATGACCATCATTATTTTCAACAATACTTAGTGCATCTAAATACTCCTCATATGAAATGGCATAAAGTGCATGGACAACTCGAATATGACTAGGATGAATAATCGTTTTCCCCATAATGCCATTTTGTTTATCCATTAACACTTCCTTTATTAAGCCATCTAAGCATTCATCGAGCAATGCTTTTCGAGTATTGAGCGCTCCCTTCTCACTAAACGGTGTCACTCTTAACGCAGGCTTTAAAACGCGTGGATGACTAAAATATTCCCACACAGGTCCAGATATAATAAATCCGTCCTCCTCACGTCCTAAAATATTAACAATATCGGCAATACAATCTCGAATAACACTAATATCATAAATGGTCGAATCTATTCTTCGACGAATCCCATATATCCCGCAGAAATCCGTTGCACCTATACGCACATTTAAGACACGCGTCTGGTATTGCTGCAAAATAGCTTTAATCGCTAATAATGCAGCCAGGCGAGATTCTTTATATAATATTTCACGGCTTTCTAAAATGGGCATACCGTATAAAGTTACATTATGTTCTAAAATTGTTTGTTCTAGCAGCTCAAAATAACGTGCTCCCTCCGTGGCTGTAAATTTTGGAAACACATAGCCTGTTAGTATTTCTTGCTTTTTACCTAATGTCGTTGTTAAATGCCTTAATTGCTCTGGATGACGCACCCGTATAAAAATTAATGGTAAGTTTTGTGGCAATAGCTGTTGATCGCTATAGAGTGTATATAATTCACTAATATCATCAATTAGCTTTGCTTCACAAGCTTGCAATTCTGCATCTCCTACAGCGTCCTCTAAATCAATGACAAGCGAAGTTAGCTCTTTATATTTTTGAGATTGGATTAAGCTCACAATATTTGGCTTGGAAGCAGGCATATACAATGTTGCCCCTAAGGCATACGCCAAAATATCAGATGTTTCCCATTTCGTAAATGGCTGCGGTTTCTTATAAAAAATTGCCTTGGTGTCTGTTGCAAAATGTTGCATTAAACCCTCTCCTCAGTGGTAGTATGCCTTCTTTGAAAAAAGCACTGTATCAGTCTGTTTTTCCACAGACCAATACAGTGCCTTGTTTACACTGCTGTTTTCTTATTTATTTTGTATACAACAAATATCAATAAGAATGCAGCAATTAAAATCCTAAAAACTATGTCATGTAATAGTTATTGCAGACCGTATGCATTAACCAATGCCCCTAGCCCACCTTGATAGCCTGAGCCTACTGCTGCAAATTTCCATTCGCCATTATGACGGTACAGCTCACAAAATACAACGGCTGTTTCAATGCTAAAATCTTCACCTAAATCATAGCGTAATACCTCTGCTCCTGACTCCTCATTTGTCAGACGAACATAAGCATTTAGCACTTGTCCAAAGTTTTGATGACGACCCTCTGCATCATAGATTGTAACTGTTACAACAATTTTTTCAATTTGAGGAGATACTTGCTTTAAGTTGACAAGAATTTTTTCATCGTCCCCATCGCCTTCTCCTGTACGGTTATCACCCGTATGTACAACAGATTGGTCAGCGCTTGATAAATTATTATAGAAGATAAAATCTTGCTCATTACGACATTTGCCTGATGCATCTAGTAAAAACACAGAGGCATCAAGGTCAAAGTCTTGTCCGCCATCAAATTGCTTAACATCCCAGCCTAAGCCAATTCCAACACTATTGAGGCTTGGATCCTGCTTTGTTAAATCAATACGTTGCCCTTTACTTAATTGTATAGCCATTCAAAATCTCCCTTTCTATGTCAAAGATGAAATTTTAGTTTACACTTAAGCCATAATCATTACATAAAGCAGCTAAGCCACCTTGGTAGCCAGCACCAATTGCATTAAATTTCCATTCTCCATTATGACGGTATAATTCACCTACAACGATCGCTGTTTCAATACTGAAATCTTCACCTAAGTCGTAGCGAATTAATTCTTCATTGGAGGAAGCATTCACAATACGAATGTAGGCATTTGAAACCATACCAAAGTTTTGATTGCGTGTTTCTGCATCATGAATTGTTACCGTAAATGCTAATCGTTGAACATGCGCAGGTACTTGTGATAATGCAACCTTTACAACTTCATCATCGCCTTCTCCTACACCTGTTAAATTGTCACCTGAGTGTTCTACTGAACCGTTGCCGCCTACTGTATTATTGTAGAAAATAAAGTCATTTTGATCTGCTACTTTACCTGTATCTGCAAGTAAAAATACAGATGAGTCTAAATCAAAATCATTTCCGCCATCATATTTATTTGTATCCCAACCTAAACCTACAATTACATTTGTTAACCCTGGATTTGTTTTTGTTAAATCTACCTTTTGCCCTTTTTGTAATGAAATAGCCATTATCTTTATTCCTCCTAGTAATTTTATTTATTGATATCTTCGAACAACGTCGCCAAGCTTCATATCATTTGTGCCTGTACCAACTGCTGCAAATTTCCAATCATTATTATGACGGTAAATTTCACCACAGATTAACGTCGTTAAGTTCGAATAGTTATCTGTTAAATTATAGCGAATTAATTCATTGCCAGTTCTGTCATCATATACGCGAATATATGCATTTTGAATCATGCCAAAATGTTGATTGCGTCCTGCTGCGTCATATATATTTACAACAAACGCAAGCTTATTATATTGTGCTGGCACAGACGATAGCTCAATTGTAATTACTTCATCATCACCATCGCCATCCCCTGTCAAATTATCGCCTGAATGCTGAACAGAGCCACAATTACTTTTTAGCTTACCAAAATAGATAACATCATCACCAGCTAAAATCTTATCATTTTGTAGCATTAATACAGAGGCATCACAGTCAATGTTTCTACTGCTGCCACTATTTCTATTAGAAAATAAACCGCCTAAGAAGCCACCGCTTTTTTCTTGGCTAACAGGGTCCCAGCCTAAGCCTACCTTGATTTTATTTAACCCTGCATTTCCTTTTGTTAAATCGACACGCTGTCCTTTTTGTAAATTAATCCCCAATTAAATCCCTCCTAAATTATGTGTTATCAACTGAAAGATTATATGTACAGAAATAATCTACTAGTAATGTCGAACCTTTTTTAATTTTCGAACTATAAAAAGATAATGGTTTTATCAACATTATATTAAGTCTAAAATAATGTTACATAAAATTCAATAAATGGCTCCGAAAAGGTTTTCACTATTTTTATAAGACGTTTTCTCTTGAAAAGTGTTCCTTTATCTTTATCGTAAAAAAACCTTCTAACTTGTAGAAGGCTATTGGTTGTATACTAGCTTTTCATCTTTGGATCAAGCGCATCACGTAGTCCATCACCCATTAGGTTAAAGCCTAGAACTGTCAGCATAATTGCCAAGCCTGGGAAAATCATTGTCCACGGAGCATTTAATAAAAACTGGCGAGCATCTGCTAGCATTTTCCCCCACTCTGGTGCTGGTGCCTGAGCGCCTAGCCCAAGGAAGCCAAGTGCCGCTGCTTCAATAATCGCTGTTGCAATAGCAAGTGTGCCCTGTACAATAATCGGTGTGATGGAATTCGGCAAAATATGTGAAAATAAAATCCTTGAATCGCGCATACCGATTGCTTTAGCTGCAACAATATATTCTTCTTCTTTTACACTTAATACTTTAGAGCGAATGAGTCGCCCAAAGTTTGGGATATTAATAATCGCTATTGCAATTAATGCATTTTGCAATGATGGGCCTAGCACCGCTACTACTGCAATTGCTAATAAAATACTAGGGAAGGCAAGCATAATATCAAAGATACGTGAAATAATTGTATCTGCCCACTTACCATAATAACCCGCGATAATTCCAAGTAAGCTACCTATAACAACAGATAAAATAACTGCAAAAAATCCTACCCATAGCGATATTCGTGCACCATGGATAACTCTGGAGAAAATATCTCGTCCAAAATCATCTGTACCAAACCAATGCTCTTTAGATGGTGCCAATAAGCGTTTAGTTAAATCTTGCTCATTAATACCTTGCGGTGCAATTAATGGGCCAAATATAGCAAGTAAAATAAAAAATATAACAATCCCTGCACCTAATAGAGAGATTTTGCTTTTTTTGAAGCTACGCCACCCTTCTAGCCATGGGCCTGCCACACGCTCACGACTTGGCGCTGTTTCCTTTTTTACATCCATTGCTCCAGTCATCATTGCAACTCCCTTCTATTTGTATTTAATGCGCGGATCAATCACTGTATAAAGTAAATCCACGATTAAGTTAATCATGATGAAAATAAATGCAACGACAAGAATACCTGATTGAATAACAGGATAATCCCTGAAGCCAATCGCGTCATAAATATAGCGGCCAATTCCCGGCCAACTAAAAATAGTTTCTGTTAAAATAGCGCCACCTAGCAGCAATCCCGTTTGCAAACCGATAATCGTTAATACTGGAATTACTGCATTTTTTAGTGCGTGTTTATAAACAACAATAAACATTTTTTGTCCTTTTGCGCGTGCTGTTCGAACATAATCAGAGCGCATTACTTCTAGCATTGAAGACCTTGTAATTCTCGCAATAATCGCCATTGGAATTGTTGCAAGCGCCATTCCTGGCAAGATAAGCCTTTTTAATACTTCAAAAAATTGGTCAAAGCGCCCTTGTATAAGGGTATCCAGTAAATAAAAATGGGTTATCGAATTGATCGGATTTCGAACATCCTCTCGTCCAGAGGTTGGGAACCAGCCAAGCTGATTTCCAAATACCCACTGCTCCATTAAACCTAGCCAAAATACTGGCACCGATACACCGATTAAAGCAATAATCATCGCTGTATAATCAAACCAAGAATTTTGGAACCATGCAGAAATAATCCCTGCATTCACGCCAATAATAATGGCAATAATCATAGCAAATAGTGCAAGCTCTGCTGTAGCAGCTAAATAAGGAAAAATTTCTTCTGCTACAGGCAGCCTTGTTCGTAAAGATACGCCTAAATCCCCCTGAAAAATACCTGCTAAATAACTAAAATATTGTGTATACCAAGGCTTATCTAATCCTAAACTTGCGTTTAATGCCTCGACCGCCTCTTTCGTTGCCTGTTGTCCTAAAATTACTTGTGCTGGATTTCCAGGAATAGCACGGATCAACATAAAGACGATAAAAGTCATTCCAAGCAAAACTGGGATTAATTGTAGTAAACGTCTTCCCATATAGTGAAGCATTGTTGTCACCTCTCTATTATTTTCATAATATACTTTGAAGTCTTTCATCTACTGTTGAAAGGTTGAGCCTTCACCAAACGGTTTTCATGGTTAAATGATCGTTCTTTCATACAGAAATTCTTTGAAAAATACGGATACTTGAAAAGAATCTGCAAGATTTCTACGGCTTACCCGCAGAAAAGCAAGCAGATTCTTTCAATTTTCACTCATAAATTAATGTAAAACTATTGTATATCTACCTCTACTAAACGATCTGAGCCTTTAGGGTGTGCACTATAGTTAATAACCTTCGCACTAGCACCTAAGATTGGTGTTGAGTGAGCAAGTGGAACCCATGGTGCGTCTTCAGAGATGATAACTTGAGCTTGCTTATAAAGCTCATTACGCTTGTCCTCATCAATTTCTGTTTGAGCAGCTACTAAAATTTTGTGTAGCTCTGGATTATCATAGAATGTATAGTTGTTTGAACCAATATTATCTGCATCTAATAATGTGTATAGGAAGTTATCTGCATCTCCGTTATCGCCTGTCCAGCCAAGTAAGAATGCATCAGCTTCACCATTCTGTGCTTTTTCTAAATAAGTAGCCCATTCAAATGATACAATCTCAGACTTGATACCAACATCTTCTAAGTTCTTTTGAATGGCCTCTGCAATTTTACGACCATCTGGCATATATGGACGTGGCACAGGCATTGCCCATAGCTCAATTTCCTTACCATCATAGCCCGCTTCAGCAAGTAATGCTTTCGCCTTTTCTGGATCATACTCATAGCCTGTAACTTCATCGTTATAGCCAGCAATTACTGGTGGCATTGGGTTTTTCGCAGGCTCTGCTAGCCCTTCATAAAATGCATCAACAATTGCTTGTTTATCAATTGCATAGTTTACTGCTTGACGAACCTTAACATTATCAAATGGAGGGCGTGTCACTGTTAAACCAAGATAACCAATATTCATAGAAGGACGTTCGATTAATTGTAAATTTGCATCGCCTTCAATTGTTGCTCTATCAGACGGATTAATACCATCAGCAACATCAATATTACCTGCTACTAATTCATTTAAGCGTGCTGAGTTTTCTGGAATTGAACGATAAATAACTTTATCTAATTTTGGTAAGCCCTCAATATGGTAATCTGGGTTTTTCTCAATTGTGATCGCATCATTACGCACCCAGCTTACAAACTTAAATGGACCTGTTCCTACAGGATTTGTTGATAAACCTTCGTCATCTGCTTCAAATGCTTTTGGAGAAGCAATCGCAAATGGAGACATTGCAATATTTTTTAAGAAAGGTGCTTGCGGCTGGCTTAGCTTGAAGACAACTGTATAATCATCTTCAGCCGTTACAGATTCAATAATTTGCTCTCCACCAACTGTAAATTGAGAGCTAAAGTATGGGAATTTATCAGTGCTTGATTTCCAGCGTTCAACGTTCTTTACAACAGCTTCAGCATTGAAATCTGTGCCATCATGGAACTTCACGCCTTCTTTTAGCTTAAATGTATAAGTTAGCCCATCCTCTGATGGCTCCCATGATTCTGCTAAACCAGGGTTGATTGTCATATCCTCTTTACCAAAGCTTACTAATGTTTCATAGATATTGCCTGTAATCGAGAACGATTCACCATCTGTTACAACGGCAGGATCTAGTGCTACAGAGTCACCTCCGCGACCATATACTAATGTCTTTTCTCCACCGCTGCTAGCTGAATCGCCACCAGACGAGCTATCCTTGCTGCCTGAATCTCCACTCTCTGAGCCACCGCATGCAGCTAAGACTGTGGAAAGAATAAGGAGCAGCATAACGCCTAAAGTTAAAAACTTCTTGTTCTTCATTGAATTTCCCCCTATATGTTTTTATATCATTTAATGTTGCATTGCCTCATAAAGGTGGCAGGCAACATAATGACCCGGTTTCACTTCTTGCATTTTTGGTACAACCTGTGAACATTGCTCCTTTTTAAAAGGACATCTTGGATGGAATGCACACCCGCTTGGCGGATTTGATGCACTTGGAATATCTCCGGAAATAATAATTTGTTCTCGTTCAAACGTAGGGTCTGGAACAGGAACAGAGGCTAAAAGCGCCTGTGTATATGGATGCAGCGGTTCAGCATACAAATCCTCACTCGCTGTCAACTCTACTAATTTACCTAAATACATCACACCAACACGATTACTAATATGACGTACTACACCCAAATCATGAGAAATAAAAATATATGTGAGCTTTAAATCTTTTTGCAGCTCCTGTAATAAATTCAATACTTGTGATTGAATAGATACATCTAATGCAGATACTGGCTCGTCCGCAATAATTAAACGTGGATTAGTCATTAAAGCTCGGGCAATTCCAATACGCTGTCTTTGGCCACCACTAAACTGATGTGGATAGCGCTTAATATGATATTCATTTAAGCCAACAATCTCCAGTAGCTCCAATACCTTTTGCTTACGCTCTTTTGCACTCCCCATTCCATGCACAATAAGAGGCTCCTCTAGTATTTTGCCAATGCTATGTCTTGGATTTAGAGAAGCGTAAGGGTCTTGGAAAATCATTTGAATATCTCTACGTGCCTTCCTCATCTCATCTTTAGATAATTCTGAAATTTGTTGCCCTGCGAATTCTACTTTACCTTCAGTTGGCTCTAGTAAGCGCATTAATAAACGACCTGTTGTTGATTTACCACACCCTGACTCACCAACAATTCCTAATGTTTCTCCTTCAAATACTTCAAAGGAAACATCATCTACTGCCTTTACATAGCCAACTTGCTTATTAAGAACACCTTTCCGAATCGGAAAATATTTTTTTAAGCCTTCAACTTTCAATAACACTTTCGACACATTGCTCTACCCCCTGCTCCTCTAGTAAAAAACATCTTGATTTATGCTGCTCTGTTGCTACAAATAAAGGAGGTGTTTCCTGTAAACAACGTTCCATTGCATATTCACAGCGTGCCGCAAAACGACAACCGACTTTAATGCTTCCTGGCTTTGGTACGGTTCCAGGAATTGAATATAAATTTTCTTTTTTATACCGTATATCAGGCACTGATTGGATAAGCCCTTGTGTATACGGATGCTTTGGATTGGAAAATATCTCTTGCACAGGAGCCTCTTCTACAATTTGTCCAGCATACATCACAATCACGCGCTCACACGTTTCTGCTACAACGCCTAAGTCATGTGTAATAAGCAATACAGCCGTGTTTAAGCGTTTGTTCAAATCTTTCATCAGCTGTAAAATTTGGGCTTGAATTGTTACATCCAATGCAGTTGTAGGTTCATCGGCAATTAACACTTGAGGATCACAGACAAGTGCCATCGCAATCATTACCCGTTGACGCATTCCACCTGATAGCTGATGTGGATAGTCTTTTAATAATTCCTCAGCACGTGGTAACCCTACTAGTTTCATAATTTCTACCGCTCTTGTAAACGCTTCCTTTTTTGACCACTTTGGATTATGAATTAAAATAGCTTCCTTCAGCTGATCCCCAATTGTAAACAAAGGGTTTAGGGAAGTCATCGGCTCTTGGAAAATCATTGCAATATCTTTTCCGCGTACTTTTTGCATTTGCTTATCTGTATATTTCGCTAAATTTTTCCCATCTAGTAGAATCTCTCCACCTGTTATTTTCCCTGGTGGTGATGGAATAAGTCCCATAATAGATAATGATGTAACACTTTTCCCACTTCCCGATTCCCCTACTATCCCTAATATTTCCCCTTCATGAACAGAAAAATCAATATTGTCTACAGCAGGAATTTGGCCATTATCTGTGAAAAAGGTTGTTTCTAAACCTTTTATTTCTAGTAGCTTTTTCCTCATGTGCAACTTCCCACCCTACCTATTTTTTACTTAAAATATATAATTTATTGATATGATAACATAACTTTCGTTCAATTCCCTATTTTCAAATAATTCTAACAAATTACTATAACTCTTTCAATCACTAATATTCTGTAATTTTCATGTATTTTCTACATGTATCGACTTTGGTATGCATTATATCTTATTAAGCAATACCTTTTATAAATATCAAAAAAATAGCCTTTCATTTAGTACTAAATGAAAGACTTTTGTTAAATAATTAATATTTTTAATCTAAATGCTGTACTTGGAATAAATTATGATAGGTTCCTTGCTTATCCATTAATTGCTCATGTGTACCACTTTCAATTAGTTGTCCATGGTCAATGACAAAAATCTTATCAGCATGTGTAATCGTTGACAGACGGTGTGCAATAATAATCGTTGTACGCTCATGGGCAAGGATATCCAAGGATTCTTGAATCAATGCTTCACTTTCTAAGTCTAATGCAGAAGTAGCTTCATCCAGAATTAAAATCGGTGGATTCTTTAAAAATACACGTGCAATGGCAACACGTTGTTTTTGTCCACCCGATAGCTTCACACCTCGTTCTCCCACTTTGGTGTCATAGCCATTTGGTAGGCTCATAATAAAGTCATGGGCATTTGCTGCTTTGGCAGCCGCTATGATTTCCTCATCTGTTGCATCTGGTTTCCCCATTAAAATATTCTCTTTTACAGAATCGCTAAAAAGAATATTATCTTGCAGTACAATACCAATTTGTGCACGCAATGAATGCAATGTTACATCGCGTACATCATAGCCATCAATTGCGACAGTTCCGCTTGTTGTATCATAAAAACGGGGAATTAAACTAATAATGGTTGATTTGCCGCCACCACTCATTCCAACAAAGGCAACCGTTTCTCCAGGGTTAATGGTGAAATCCATATTATTTAAAATAGCTGAACCGTCTGCTTCATACTGGAAGGAAACATTTTGAAAACGAACCTCTCCATTGACACGAGGCAACTCCTGTGCATGCTCTTTGTTTTTTACTTCATAGGGCTCATCTATTAAATCAAACATTCGATCCATGGAGGCAATCGATTGCGTCAATGTAGTAGAGGAGCTAACAAGGCGGCGAAGTGGACCATATAATCGTTCAATATAGGCGATAAAGGCAACCATTGTTCCCACCGAAAGCGATCCATTAATCACCTGATAGCCTGCATAGGCAATCACTAATAGCGGAGCTATATCTGTAATTGTATTGACGACTGCAAAGGATTTCGCATTCCATTTCGTTTGGTCAAGTGCCTTCTCTAAAAATTCACCATTCGCTTCATCAAATAGTTTTTGCTCCCGCTTTTCCAATGTAAAGCTTTTAATAATGCTCATCCCCGCTACTCGCTCATGCAAATAGCTTTGTACACCAGCAAGTGCCTGTGAGCGTTTGCGTGTTAAAGACCTTAATTTGCCAAAAAAGTATCTCACGCTTAATGCATAAAGTGGAAATGCTATTAAAGCTACTAACGTAAGCTTAACATCCATGGTAAACATAATCCCAACGGCAATAACAATTGTTGCAAGATCAAGCCAAACATTCATTAACCCCGTCATCACAAAGTTTTTTGTTTGCTCTACATCATTAATAACCCTTGAAATCACATCGCCAGCACGTGTATTAGCATAGTAGCGTAAGCTCAGACGCTGTAAATGTGCATAAATTTCCTTACGAATATCAAACAGCACTTTATTACTGACATGCTGTGCAAAATATTGGCGATAATACTCAACTGGTGGACGAATAATAAAGAACACAATAATCGTTCCACCTAGCCAATAAAATAGCTCTTTTGTTTTTTCCGCATCTGTTAGACTCTCCGCTGCAATAATATCATCCAATACGATTTTAATAAGCAGTGGAATAAAGAGTGGAATCGCAAATTTTACAACCCCAATAATAATCGTTAAAACAATTTCCCATGTATATGGTTTAACAAAGCCCATATACCGCTTAATACTTCCCAATGTTATCACTTCCTTAAAAAAGAAACGGGCATTCAAGCATGAATACCCTAATAACGGATTATAGCAATATTTCGGTTAAATTACAGTTAAGATGACTTTAGCGCGCACTATTTCCCAGCATCTTTAAAATAAAAACACCTATTAGTTGAACTAATAGGCGTTTTTAACAATCATCTGACTGCATATCGAGCTGGAACTTATAGCGATTTGTCCAGACATCAATAAAGTCTGGTGCAAAGGGCCCTCTTTTTTGCTGAATCCAGCTAATTAACTTATCGACATTGCGCTTTAAAATTTTATCAATGACATCAGGATAAGACATTTCCTTGCGATGAAGCTCGTACTCATCCTCATCTAACAGCGTATAAGACATATCAGGAAACACTTTAATGTCTAAATCATAGTCGATATATTTAATGGCATTATTATCGAATACAAATGGTGAGCTGAGATTACAATAATAATACACACCATCCTCACGCAGCATACAGATGATGTTAAACCAGTGTTCCGCATGGAAATAGCAAATAGAAGGCTCTCTTGTTAGCCATGTGCGACCATCAGATTCTGTTACAAGTGTCCGTTCATTCGCACCAATCATAATATTTTTAGTACCTTTTAAAACCATTGTTTCTTGCCAAACACGGTGGATGCGGCCATTGTGTTTATAACTATGTATTTGTATTGTTTCTCCTTCTACTGGTAATGCCATTTTGAAGCCCACCTTTTCGTCTATGCTACCTAAATCTAGCAGTCTCTAGTATATTATAGCAATGTGTACGCGAAAGGTGTAGTTAGAAAACCACAAATTTCACTACGCTATTAACAATTTATATGAAATTTCTCATATTACAAACGAATTTTATAATAATATTCGCGCAATTGGTATTTATTGCTTTAGATTAATTCCAATTTTAAACAATTGAAAAGGAGCTGTCTTTGTCATCTTTTCGGATTTTAGACAGCTCCTTAGAGGTAAATGCGATTATGCAATTACAAAGTGTTATTCACCTAGGTCTTGGTTTGTTTTAGAGAAACGACCTGAAGCTGAAGCTTTTTTCTGCTCTGCTTTCGCATTTTGCTTTTGCACTTCATTTACGTCCGTTTCATAACCAAACTCTTCACTTTGACGTTGCATGTTTTTATTCGGTTGGTTTTGGTTGTTTTGTTTTTTCATCCTTCATTCACCTCCACGCTAGTTATTGTGTACAGAGGTGATATCTTTTATGCTTATTATTTTTATTTAATTTGTTTTTTGATTGCTTCCCATATTTTTAACATAGGGACAGGCATTGGCAGCAGCTCGATTTGCTCCTTTGTAAACCAATCGCCCATAGCGGCTGTATCGCATTTTATATAATAGCTATTTAGATGCCATGTTAAATGCGAAAAAACATGCTTAAAGGCAAGTAGCTCCTGCTGTGCTTTACTATTTAGTGCATACTCCTTTACAAAGGCTTCTACTGATTCATGGCTAGTATCAATCATTGGAAATTGCCATAAATTCGCAAGTAGCCCTTCTTGAGGACGCTGCTGCATTAAAAATCGCCCTTGATCATCTTCACAAACAAGCACCTCATATGTAAGATGCTTCATTTTTATTTTTTTAGATTTAACAGGTAGTTTTTCTGGCTCTCCTTCATTGAACGCTAAACAATATTCACGCACTGGGCACAACAAACATTTAGGAGAGGTAGGTGTACAAATAAGTGCCCCAAGCTCCATTAAGCCTTGGTTAAAAGCAGACGCATTCTCAGGATCAATTAATTCCTCTACTGCTGCCTCAAAAATCTTCTTTGTTTTTGGTATGGCTATATCATCATGAATATGAAGCACTCTGCTTAAAACTCGCATAACATTGCCATCCACCGCATGTTCAGGCTTATTATAGGCAATACTTAAAATAGCCCCTGCAGTATAAGGGCCAACACCTTTTAACTTTGATATTTCATGGCGATTATTAGGTACAACGCCACCATAATTTTCGATAACTTCACGAGCCCCTGCTTGTAAATTGCGAGCACGGGAATAATAGCCAAGACCTTCCCAATGCTTTAATAAATATTCCTGTGGCGCTTCTGCCAGCAATTCGATTGTTGGAAAGCTTTCCATAAAACGGTTGTAATAAGGAATAACTGTGTCGACACGTGTCTGCTGTAGCATAACTTCAGACACCCAAATTTTATAAGGGTCTGTAGTGTGTCTCCACGGCAAATCACGTTTCTCAGCGTTAAACCATTCGACTAAAGATTGTCGAAATTCTGTTACATATGGGTAATTCACAGTGACCTCCGATGTTTTTACGATTTAATTTATAATAAAAAGGGTATACAATTAAGAAAGAACATTCGTGTCTAGCTCATAAACATGATCGAATGTCGAAGCATAAAATTTAATACTGCTTTTTACGTATAGAAATAAAGATGTATGCATATTGTACTCGATTTGAATGCATACTAGGAGTGGATATTTTTGGATTCAGGTACACATTTCGTTATGGGTATAGCCCTTGGCGGTCTTGCATTAGCCGACCCTATTGTAGCCAACCATTCAATGACTTTTACAGCCGTAATGGCAGGTACAATTATTGGTTCACAAGCACCTGATGTCGATACAGTGCTAAAACTGCGCAACAACGCTATTTATATTCGACATCATCGCGGAATTACACACTCACTACCTGCAGTAGCTATTTGGCCTATTTTAATTACAGCTGTTTTATCACTTATTTTGCAAGATGTAAATGTGTTGCATTTATGGCTTTGGACATTTCTAGCTGTTGCACTACATGTTTTTGTTGATATTTTTAATGCCTATGGTACGCAAGCAATCCGCCCATTCTCTCGAAAATGGGTAGCATTAGGCGTTATTAATACCTTCGATCCAATTATCTTTTCATTACACTGTCTTGGTATTGTGTTATGGGCATTTGGTACAAATCCAGTTTGGACATTTAGCATCATGTATATTGTTATTGTGCTATACTACGTTTTGCGTTTTGCTGTTCAAAAAGCTGTAAAAAACGCTGTACATCATACATTACAAGATGAAGAATATGTCATTGTCGCACCAACAATGCGCTTTTTCCATTGGCGAATTGCAGCCAAGTCTAAAACACATTATTATGTTGGGCGAGCATACGGGCGAACTGTTAATATTTACGATAAGTTTGAAATTAAACCTTTGCCAAAAACGCCCCTTATTGACGCAGCAATGCAAGATCCGAATTTAGCTGCCTTTGTATCCTTCTCACCAATGTATCGATGGGAAATCTCCGAACTTGAAAATGGCTTAACAGAGGTAAGGCTAATTGACCTGCGCTACCGTAGTGATAATCGTTATCCTTTTGTGGCAGTCGCACATTTAAACGATGATTATAACATCGTTACATCTTACACAGGATGGATTTTTACAGAAGATAAATTGCAAAAAAAATTACAAATTGGTGCAAGCAATTAAATAGCGTAGGGCTGTTGAAAATAATTTTATTATTCTCAACAGCCCTTACTTATTATTGTAACATATCGTCACTAGCATCTAGTAAATGGGCGTATTTTGGGTTGCGCCCTGCAAAGGCATGTAATTTATCGCCATAGCTTGCGATTAATTGACGCACAAGCTTTTCTGTATAATCTGCTCCTCGATAATCATAGCCTGCTTTTGCGGCTGTTGCTTCAAAGTCACTCCACAATAGCTCTACCCAGACACGCGCACGCCCCACTGACATTTGTGGATTTTTGGCAAGTAACTCTGCTGTTAATTGTTCGATTTTTTCTTTCATTTACTTACCCACCTTTACAGGGGATAGCATAGATACTGGTAAAGCCTCTTGGTATCTGTTACCACCTAAACGATAGCCCCAAGCAAAACGTCCCTTTAAATAATCGACTTGGAAAAATTCATTGTCTGAGCCATCGATACGATACATTTCTCCTGGAACAATTGTATCCAAATCCACTAAATAGGCAGCAGCCATTAAAGCCTTACGCTCATAAACAGCAAATTCATTGATGATGCCTAATTGTTCTGCCTTTCGTGCCTTTTCTTTTAGCATAGCGATTTCCTCGCGTAGCTCATGCTCAGACATTGCAGCATAATTTTTTTCGTTCATTCCTCATTCTCCTTCTCTTCGATAAAACGATCTATAACCTCTATCGGAAAACCCTTTTGATAGAGCGCTTGCTTTATTTTCATTTTTAGCTCATAACCAGTATACTTTGATGCGTACTTTTTCCAAATCTTTTCGCCTTGTACATCGAGTAACTGCTGCCAATTATCTTCATCTTGTTCGATCTCTACTTGACTAAGCACCTCTTCCACAATAGAAAATGCATAGCCTTTTCTTAGCAGAAAATCTTGAATTTTTGCCTTTATTTGTGCTGGCGTTTTCTTTTTTTCTGAACGTACAATTTTTTCAGCAAGCTGTGTTGCTAATGTTACCTGCTCCTCAAAGCTATATGTAGCAAGCACTTCATCCTGCAAGCCTTTATCGATGCCTTTTTTGATAAGGTCTTGTCGAATAGCCCTTGGACCTTTTTTCATGGTCGCCTTTTTTGTATCAAGCAAGGCTTTCGAATAATTTTCATCATTAATAAAGCCATAAGATTTTAATTTTTGAATTGCCTCTAACACAACCGCTTCACCAAATTCTAAGGCGAGAAGCTTTTTTTTCACCTCATGCTCACTACGCATTTGATAGGACAGGAAATTTAATCCTTTATTAAAGGCTTTGCGAATCTCATCCTCATAGGCAATTTCCTGAATTTCAAACTCATCCAGTACCTTCCCCTTTGTTAAGCCAAATTGAATAAGAACGGCCTCATCCACAGGAAAAGCATATTCTTCGTTTAAATAAATATTATAACGCTCAGGATTATTTTTTTGACGTGCAATTTTCGTAATGATACGCATAGCAAACACCTCATTGTATATTATAGCATTTCTTTATTTATTACGGTGTTCGCTCTGCTTCGCGAGCATTCTCATCGTTTCCGCGGGTATTCGTTCTGTTTTCGCGCGTATTTACCCTCGCTTCGCGGGTATTCATCCTGCCCTATCTATTTTATAGTCAATATAAGCCAGATGTTTATATTTTAGTTAAATGGTAAACTTAACTATAAAGTGTTTTATTTGATTGGAAAAGAGGTGCTTCTTATGAAAATCGTTATTGCAGGTGGTACAGGCTTTGTTGGCAGTGCACTTATTCAACTATTGCGGGAAAATGGGCATGAGCTGTTTATTTTAACGCGTCAGCCATCAAGCATTAAAAACGGCATTCACTATATCCAATGGCTGCATCCTGAATCGCAACCAGCACAAGCATTAGAGAGTGCTGATGCATTTATTAATTTAGCAGGCGTTTCATTAAACAGCGGACGTTGGACAAACAAGAAAAAGAAGGCAATCTATTGGAGCCGAATGAATACAACACTTGAAATTGTTCGTATAATGGAAATGCTTACAGCAAAGCCTAAAGTTCTGATCAATGCAAGTGCAGTAGGGATTTATCCTGCTTCTACAGATGCTGTTTATAATGAAAATTGTAATAATTATGCAACTGATTTTTTAGGTACAACCGTTTATGATTGGGAACGTCATGCAATGCGTGCACATTCATTAGGTGTTCGTGTAGCACTTGCTCGCTTTGGTGTTATTTTAGGGCGCGATAGTGGTGCACTTCCCCCTATGCTTCTACCTTATAAAATGCATATAGGTGGCACAGTTGGCTCAGGCCAACAATGGCTATCATGGATACATATTGACGATGTCGCTCGCGCTATTGATTTCGCACTGTCAACTGACAGTATTCGTGGACCCTTTAATGTCACAGCTCCTCACGCAGTCAACATGGAAGAATTTGGACAAACGATTGCAGCGGTAATGGATAGACGCCATTGGCTACCTGTCCCAAGTATTGCAATGCGTTTAGCACTTGGTGAACAAAGCACACTTATATTAGAGGGACAGCATGTACTGCCAACTGTTTTAGAAAAGCATCATTTTACATTTACGTTCCCTTATTTGAAGCAAGCACTGGAAGACCTCATTATAAAAAATTAATTGGATAATTTATATAGATATGACGCATCCTAACGAAAAAGAAAGGATGCGTTTTTATGTGGAAACAACATATTGTTGGTGCGGTAATTGCTACTTTTATTATTGCCGCAGGAATTAGCTTTAATCCATTTTTTGCTGCTGGTTCTGATGAACACCATTGGGGCTTTAAACGTGCAAAAAATGGAGAGCAGGCAGAGGCAGGAGCACAGCTCGATCAGTTACTCGACAAATATGGTGCTATTTATAAGGGGAAGCCTGATAAAAAAATTGCCTATTTAACATTTGATAATGGCTATGAAAACGGCTTTACTGAAAGTATTTTGGATACATTAAAAAAAGAAAATGTGCCAGCAACTTTCTTTTTAACAGGTCATTATTTAGAAAGTGCTAGTGATTTAGTGAAGCGTATGGTCAACGATGGTCATACGATTGGCAATCATTCATATGGTCACCCTAATATGGCTCGCCTTTCACCAGATGGTATGCGTGCAGAATGGCGCAAATTTGATGGGAAATTACGAGAATTAACAGGGATTGATCGCACAACATATGCTCGTCCACCTGAAGGCATTTTTAATGCCAAAGTATTAGAGGTTGGGAATGCAGAAGGCTACCGCCATATTTTTTGGTCTGTTGCCTTCAAGGATTGGATGAAGGATGAACGTCGTGGTGCAGACTATGCCTACAATGCGCTGATGGAGCAATTGCACCCAGGTGCTGTTATTTTAATGCATACTGTTGCACAAGATAATGCTGAAGCTTTGCCAATGTTTATTGCAGAGGCGAAGAAGCAAGGCTATACATTCCTATCTCTTGATGATTTAGTATTGGAATACGAAGATTTCCCTGTTGCTTTGCAATCGTCTGCTCCTTCGTTATAATGGGGAGATGACATTATAAAGCAGGGACGTGGAATGTTTGACACAACAAACAATAATGACCGTGGGGCAAAAATTCCCACTGACAATAAAGAGGCTTGGCATTAATGGTGAAGGTGTAGGCTTTTATAAACGCAATGTCGTATTTGTCAAAGGCGCTATTCCTGGAGAAGAAATTACGGCTCAAGTTACAAAAACAGAGCGAAATTTTGCTGAGGCAGAAATTTTAACGATTCGTAAAGCTTCCAAATATCGTCAGGAAGCACCTTGCCCGGTATACAATGAATGTGGTGGCTGTCAGCTTCAGCATATGACCTATGATAAGCAGCTTATTGAAAAGCGTGATATTGTGATACAAGCATTAGAGCGTTATGCTAAGCCTTTAGCTGCAACAGTTGAGGTGCGTAAAACGCTTGGTATGGAGAATCCTTGGCATTACCGTAATAAAAGCCAATTCCAAGTGCGTAAGGAAGGCAAGCGTGTGTATGCTGGTTTATTTGCAGAAGGCAGTAATAAGCTGCTCAATATTAACGATTGTCTTGTTCAGCATCCTGTTACTTCTAAAATAACAGTTGCTACACGAAAAATTTTACAAAAGCTCAATATTACAATTTATGATGGTCGTACGCTAAATGGTTTAGTGCGTACAATTGTTGTTCGTACAGGTATTCGTACTGGTGAAACACAGGCTGTCCTTGTGACGACACGCAAGGAAATTCCTCATGTAGCGGAGCTAATTGCGCGCATCAAAAAAATTGACCCAAGCATTGTATCGATTGCGCAAAATATTAATCGTGAGAAAACATCTTTAATTTTTGGTGATGAAACGATTGTGCTTGATGGGAAGGAAACAATTCATGAGGAGCTTGGCGAATTAGCCTTTGATTTATCAGCTCGTGCCTTCTTCCAGCTTAATCCAACGCAAACTGTACATCTTTACAATGAGATTAAAAAGGCTGCTGCATTAACAGGAAAGGAAACTGTTGTTGACGCATATTGCGGTGTCGGTACAATTGGCTTATGGCTAGCAGACCAAGCAAAAGAAGTGCGTGGCATGGATGTTGTTCCTGAAAGTATTCAAGATGCTCGCAAAAATGCTCGTAATCATGGCTTTAAGCATACAAAATATGCAGTGGGTACTGCGGAAAGTGTGCTGGCGAAATGGCGCAAGGAAGGTTTTACACCAGATGTTATAACGGTAGACCCACCACGTACAGGTTTAGCACCAGAATTTATCCGCACAGTCTTGAAATTAAAGCCAAAACGCTTTGTCTATACATCCTGTAACCCATCCACTTTAGCAAAGGACTTAAACGAATTAGCGAAGCTTTATGAGGTAGAGTACATTCAACCAGTGGATATGTTTGCACAAACGGCGCAGGTAGAATGCGTTTGCGCCTTAGTTCTAAAAAATAATACTTTGGACCACCTGTTATAGGGTGGTCTGAGAATTATTGCTATATTTATGTTTATTTGCACTATATTAAACATTATCATCTGAATATATGAAATTTCAAAATTAAAAGTACATTAATCTCCATTTATCATATAGATGTCCAGATTCTTTGCATTATTGCTATTGTTAGCTTTAAACTATCTATTCTAAAAAATGAATATTATAAAATCAACAAGGCGCTGCTCCAAATAATAATGGTTGAGCAGCGCCTTTAGTCAAATGTGTCTTGATCTTCGTATGGTTCAATTTTTTCCAATTACTGTGCCTCCTGTAAGAATGTCTTATTATTCTCAAGAAGCTGAATCATCGACTGAAGAATCTTTTCCTCCAATCTTGGTGATGAATTAACCTCTTTCGCAATAATCCTCTTTAAATCTAAAATCGTTTGAACTTCGAGCATATGCTTTTCAGCTAATTTGAAAGCCTGCTCTAACTGACCGGTCACCATGGGCAACACTCCTTTTAAAATGTATTCCTTATTATTATATCAAAAGTCCATAAGAAAATTCACTTTTTTAATCAAAATTTTCTTACAACTTTCGATTTTTTCTGCAATTCCAATATCCAGCAGGAACAATAAATTTTACTCTTCGCTAAAAGTCCAGCATAATTATTACGCTTCTACAATGATAGGCTCTGGCGATAGGGCTTCATTTACTATCGTCTTTTGCTTAAATAGACTAGTAAACTCTTTCTCTAAAATAATATCTATTTCACAAATAGCATGCTATAATAGCAATTAGGTGCCAAACCTATGTAACTTGGACGGAACATCCTTGTTACGCAAAAAACGCCATAACAGCACGGATTTGCTGGGCGTTTTTTTATTTTATGAGCGGGAAGATGAGCCCCGCTCTTTTTTATTTTGCTTGTAATTGTTTCGCTCGCCCAAATACGAGTAACACTATTGCAACGGCTAGTAAAAGCAGTGCTACAAGTAAAAGAAAGCTATAACTTTTAACAACTTCTAAGTAAACTCCACCTAAAAATGGCCCTGTTAGGCTGCCAATGCTTAAGGCAATACCGCATAGCAAATTTCCTGTAGGCAGCAATTCCTTTGGTGTTAAATCAGCCATATAGGTAATCCCCAAAGAAAACATGGAGCCGACCAATGTCCCCGCAAAGAAAAATGCTATAGCCACAGCGATTTGTGAATGCTCTAAAAAGCTAGCAACACCAAAAATCAATGCCGCTCCAAATGAGCCAAGCATTAAAATATTGCGTCTTCCTATCTTATCTCCCAGTGCACCGAGTGGTACTTGCGTCACAATGCCGCCAAATGTAAAGACCGATAGAATAATTGGAATTATCCCTACTTCAAAGCCTTTACGCAATGCATAGACAGGGAATAAGGCATTTAATGAGGATTCAAGAAAGCCGTAAACAAATGGGCCTAAAAAGGCAAGCCAGCCAAATAATATAGCCATTTTATAGCGTTGCCAGCCTCTGGCATTTAAGTCACCTGTTAAACGCTCTGGCTTTTCATTTTTTAGGAAAAAGACAAAAGACCATGCAAATAAACATAGTATAGACGATGCAATAAATGGTAGCGCCTCTGAAATTTCAATAAGCCTTACCATTAGTGGTCCAATTGCAAAGCCTGTACTAAATGACAAGCCATAGATTGCCATTCCTTTTCCTAGACTTTTATGATCGGCTGTACTCGTAATCCATGTTTGTGTGGCAAAATGCAGAGCATTATCCCCTACACCAATTAGTAAACGCAAAATAAACCAAAAGGTCACATTTTGCCACAATGGAAAGGCAAATAATGAAATAAACACAAGTGCACCGCCAATTAAGATAATTGGTTTATAACCCCATTTTCGTAAAGGCTGCTCAATAAATGGTGAGATTAGTAGCGTTCCTATGTATAAACCCGTTGCGTGTAAGCCATTTAACGCCGAGGATACACCATCATGTTCAAAAATAATTGATATTAGTGGTAAAAGCATTCCCTGTGAAAGACCTGAGATAGATACAATTAACACTAGAATGGTAAATCTTTTTTTGCTGTAATCTGAGAAGTACGTCATTATTTCCTCCAACATCCAGTCATTCTTCCAAATAACAGCATACCAAAAAGCCTTAGCGCTCACCACATGTGATTTTACGCTAAGGCCTAACTAATACTTATATTCATTTAATTGTATAAACACGAATTTCGGCTTTTGGCTATTACCGATTACTTGTTTAAACTCCCTCCTTTTCACATTAGAATGATTATGATTTTTTCCAATCAGCTCCTTTACTTTATCTTAAAACAACTTTAACATACGACTTTAATTTTGTAAATATTCTGTTTATTTATTTTTAAAATTAATCGCTTAGTCCTAGATGTTTACCTAATCATTGAAAACTCAGCTTAAATCAGCTACGATAAAAGGGATGAAACGAGGTGTACGAATGTCAAAACCAATTACTGATAAACAGCAGCAAGTAACCTATTTAAAAGAGCGTCTTGAAATATTTTTAGAGGTATTAGATGCCCTTGATCCTGAAACAGCTGAATTAGAGGATATTGATCGCTTAATTCAAATGATGGATGACTTAGAAGACAAGATGGAGCAATTTAATGCTCGTGAACAATAATGAATAAAAACAAGCGAGCATACAATGTGCTCGCTTGTTTCCTTAAAAGCAATCCCAGTTATAAAGTACATTACTAAAATCTTTATTTTTTAGCTCCCTCTCTGTAATAAAGAAGTTGCCAACACCACAATCACCCCAAAGGATATCATCCCCTACACTATCAATTTGTAACAATAAAATAGTAGCGTCTTGATAATCACCATACGCTCGTGGGTCTTCCTGTGTGAAAAATGGATAGCCACCTATTTTATGACCAGTACTAGACAAAGCCTCGTAAAAGGCATTCTCTACTTGACTGTTCCCCTCTAAAGTTTTTAAAATAGCTCCATAAGCCTCTCGCCCTCTAAAATCTCTGATGGATAAAGGCTCCATCCCTACTTTAAAAGCTAATGCCATTTCGCGCTCTACAGGAAAATACAATTCTTCATCCTTATTTTCTATAAATGAAAAGTCCTGTATAAGCTGTGTTTCGTCCTGCACAATCGTATCATGGAAAATTACACGAAAACCATCTTGGTTTTGTCCATTATCAAAGTCCATTCCTAATACATCGTCATATCCATCGATATAAAATTGCAGTATTCCCTCTTCTGGGAAGTTTGAGAGATGCTTAGGTAGCTCTGCAAAGTTAATTTGGGCAAGAAGTTTCAATGGCTGTCCATCAGTGCTGCTTTTAGGATATTCCATTGATAGTGGAAAATATGGGTCACCTGCAAACTTACTTTCAAATAACGTTGTTTTTCGTACATCCGTATCAATCCATACAACAGGCTTTAGCGCTTCTTCTACTATTGATCTGTATTGCTCCAACTCTTTTGGTAATTCAATTAAATTTTTAGCAGACATACAAATTCCTCCTAATAGTGGATTTCCTTCATTATAGAACATTTGTTCTCAAACTTCAACTTTCTACTATAAATTCAGCACATTATTTATCACAATAACTATCAAATCAAAATTATATTAAAATATGCTTTAATTTAGTGCGTACAGAGAAGGACTCTTTTTTTCATTAGTTGAAAAGAGTATAATGTAACGTGGAAATAATCAAATTTTTTATGGGGGGCAATACGAATGAATCTACAAAACTTGGAGAAAAGTCTTTACAATTTAATTACTGAAACATCTACGAATTTACCTAAAGATGTACGCCGTGCTATTAAAAAAGCAAAAGAGGCTGAAAATGCTGGTACGCGTGCAGCAATGAGCTTAGACACAATCTCAAATAATATTATTATGGCGGAAGATAATGTGTCACCAATTTGTCAAGATACTGGTTTACCAACTTTTAAAGTATATACTCCTGTTGGCGTTAACCAATTAGAAATTAAGGCTGCCATTAAAAAAGCAATTGCAGCTACAACAGCAGATGCTAAATTACGTCCAAACTCTGTAGACTCTTTAACAGGACAAAATAGCGGAGATAACTTAGGCGATGGTGTACCTGTTATGAAATTTGAACAATGGGAAAACGACTACATTACAATTAAGCTAATTTTAAAAGGTGGCGGCTGTGAAAATAAAAATATTCAATACAGTCTTCCTTGTGAATTAGATGGACTTGGTCGTGCTGGTCGTGACTTAGATGGTATCCGCAAATGTATCTTACACTCTGTATACCAAGCACAAGGACAAGGCTGTTCAGCTGGCTTTATCGGTGTAGGTGTTGGTGGGGATCGCTCTTCTGGCTATGATTTAGCAAAAGAGCAATTATTCCGCCATATCGAAGATACAAATCCAAATCCTGACCTTGCAAAATTAGAAGAATATGTTGTGAAAACAGCTAACACATTTGGTATTGGTACAATGGGCTTCGGTGGTGAAGCAACATTACTAGGCTGTAAAATTGGTGTTATGCATCGTATTCCTGCCTCCTTCTATGTATCTGTAGCATATAACTGCTGGGCATACCGTCGTATGGCAGTAGATATTGATCCACAAACAGGTGAAATTATTAACTGGCACTATCAAGAGGGCGAAAAAATTACATTTAAAGAAGACGAAGTAGCTGCAACAACAGAAGATACTACTACAGATGTAGTGGAGCTTACTGCACCAATTACAGAAGAACAAATTCGCGCACTAAAAGTTGGAGATGTTGTATCCATTACTGGTCGTATGTATACTGGTCGTGATGCTATCCACCATCATTTAATGAGCCATGATGCACCAGTAGACCTAAATGGACAAGTCATTTATCACTGTGGACCTGTTATGGCAAAGGATGAAGCAGGCAATTGGACAGTAAAAGCGGCTGGTCCAACTACTTCTATTCGTGAGGAGCCATACCAAGGCGATATTATGAAGAAATTTGGTATTCGCGCTGTTATCGGTAAAGGCGGCATGGGACCAAAAACATTAAAAGCACTTAATGAACATGGTGGCGTGTACTTAAATGCTATCGGTGGCGCAGCTCAATACTATGCAGACTGTATTAAAGGTGTAGATGGTGTTGATTTAATGGAATTTGGTATTCCAGAAGCTATGTGGCACTTAAATGTTGAAAACTTTACAGCAGTTGTAACAATGGACTCACACGGTAACTCACTCCATGCAGATGTTGATAAATCATCATTAGAAAAACTTGCGTTACATGCAGAAAGAGTTTTCTAAGCTAACTTCATAAATAGCGGGACTTATCCGCACAATTTTTATAGGCACAGAATATTCTACATGAATAGACTGTGCCTTTTTGCTATTGTTATTTTCTCTAAATAATTTCATTCAAACTTGATACTTTATTTTTATAAATTCCTTTGTTATAATAATTCTAAATAAAGGAGATGGTAATTGAAATCCATTTTCAATTAAACATCACATATAAATACTAATTTATAGATATTTTGATATTGATTTTCATTATCAGGAGGGAAATGAATGGAATACTCTAATCGAGAAAATATAAATTTAATTGAGAAAATAAAAGAACATGCAGAATTAATTGCGGCTCTTATAGCTGGAATATTTATTTTATTAGCTTGGCGTTTAGATATAAATGAGCAAACAACTGCTTCTGTTCTTCTATACATTATCGCATTTTGTGTAGGTGGCTTTGCAAAAGCAAAGGAAGGCATTGAAGAAACAATAGAAGAGCGAAAGTTAAACGTTGAGCTACTAATGGTACTAGCGGCTATTGGCTCAGCAGCAATCGGCTATTGGACAGAGGGTGCGATTCTTATTTTTATTTTTGCAGTAAGTGGTGCTCTTGAAACATATGCGATGAATAAAAGTCAGCGCGAAATCTCAGCACTTATGAAATTACAGCCTGAAGAGGCATGGCTAGTTCGTGGTGGCTTTGAGCCTATGAAAGTAGCTGTTTCTACACTACAAATCGGCGATCATTTACTGATTAAACCAGGAGAGCGTATTCCAGCAGATGGTGTTATTTTTAAAGGGCAGTCCTCTATTGATGAATCGGCTATTAGTGGCGAATCATTACCGATTTCAAAACAACAGGGTGATGAAGTATTCGCAGGCACAGTGAACCTAAATGGCGCGATTACCATTGAAATGACGAAACCCAATTCAGAAACATTGTTCCAAAAAATTATTCAGCTTGTGCAAAGCGCACAAAGTGAAAAATCACCCTCACAACAATTTATTGAAAAATTTGAAGGTACGTATGTAAAATTTGTTTTACTTGCTGTTGCTATTATGATGTTTCTTCCCCACTTCTTACTTGGCTGGGACTGGACAACAACGTTTTATCGGGCAATGGTGCTATTAGTTGTGGCATCTCCTTGTGCTCTTGTTGCATCCATTATGCCTGCTACGCTTGCAACGATTTCAAACGGTGCAAAAAATGGCTTGCTATTTAAAGGTGGCTTACACTTAGAGCATCTTAGTGTGTTACGTGCATTAGCTGTTGATAAAACAGGGACATTAACACAAGGAAAACCTGTTGTAACAGATTTTATTGTTCGTAATGGAGCAGATCGTCAAGCAACTTTAGCCATTATCGCAGGAATTGAAGCACAATCAAATCATCCATTAGCACAAGCTATTACTGCCTATGCCAAAGCAGAGGGACTTACAGCATTCCCACAAACAGCCATTGAGGATATTCCCGGCTGGGGCATTAAAGGGATAATTGATAATAAGGAATACCAAATTGGCAAACCTGATTTTGTTGGTGCACAGCTTGCCAATGATTTTGCAGATGGTGCTGCAGCGGCCCTAGCAGCAGAAGGTAAAACAATTATTTTTCTGCGTGATTCGAATGGCATTGTCGCATTAATCGCCTTAAAGGATATTGTACGCAATGAAGCTAAAAAAGCTGTGTCTTTATTAAAAGAGCTTGGTATTCAAGTTGTGATGCTAACAGGTGATAATGAAAAAACAGCAAAGGCGGTCGCTAAAGAGGCTGGCGTAACAGAGTATGTTGCAGAATGTCTTCCTGAAACAAAAGTAACAGAGGTAAAACGTCTACTTACACAGCATCAATTTGTAGGAATGGTTGGTGACGGTATTAATGATGCTCCTGCGTTAGCTACTGCAACAACTGGTATTGCGATGGGTGAAGGGACAGATGTTGCCCTAGAAACAGCCGATATTGTCTTAATGAAAAATGATCTATCAAAAATCGCCTATGCTGTACGTCTATCTCGCAAAATGCAGCGTATTGTTAAGCAAAATATTTTCTTTTCTATAGGTGTAATTATTTTATTAATAGCTTCTAACTTCCTACAAGTTGTAGATTTACCTTTAGGTGTTATTGGACATGAAGGTAGCACAATTCTCGTTATTTTAAATGGTTTGCGTATGCTTAATAAAAACATCTAGTTCCATAAAAACAACCTTGCTTCTCTATATAAAAGAGAAAAGCAAGGTTATTTTAGTTAGTCTTTTATATCCTTTTGTAGTGCTCTTTTTTGCATGGTAGCATTTAGCACTCCACCAAAGATTAAAATAATACCTGTAAAATATAGCCATAGCATTAAAATAATTACGCCACCAATACTGCCATATGTCGCAGAATAGTTTCCAAAGTTACTAATATAAAAAGAGAAACCGTATGTGACTGCTAGCCACGCAAGCGTAGCAAACATTGCGCCAGGCCATACACCCATTATTTTTAAACGAGGACTTGTATTTGGCACAAACCAATACATCCCCATTAAGACAGTAAAAATCAATAACGGTGGCATTGACCATCGTAATTTATGCCAAATGGAGGCAAATTGTTCCTCTATCCCAACGATTGAAAATAAAAAATTTCCAATTTGTTGTCCAAAAACAGGTAATAAAAGAGCCACCGCAATAACAATCACAAGCGCTATTGTAAAAACAAGAGATAAGCCCCTATCAAATATACCTGCTCTACTCTCTGTATCATAGGCTTTATTCAAGGCTCTAATTAATGCATTAATGCCTTTAGAAGCAGACCAAATCGTACCCAAAACCCCAATTGACAATAGACTACTATTACGATTTGTTAAAATCTCATTTAACGTATTTTCAATAAGACGATAAACCTCATCTGGCAACACATTCACTAAAAATGCATATACCTGTGTTGTTTGTAAGTTCAAATATGGCAATAGCGTAACTAAAAAGATGAGTAATGGGAAGAATGATAGCAAAAAGAAATAGGCTAATTGTGCGGCAAGCGCAGATATTTCCACTCGCTTTAGCCTACTAATTAAATCTTGGACAAACCCTTTAGAGGTCATAACATCAATCGCTTCCTCGTCTGGTGAAACAAATGATTTAACAAGTCCAAGCGTATCATGCATTTTTGCCTTTTTCTTTTCCATACAATTTTCCTCCTAAAGCTGCCATTACTCCTTTTCTGGTAATGTAAAGGCTGATTTCGTGTCTTCAATCATCTCCTGTACTGTAGAAGGTACATCTTTAAACTCCTCTACTTTTTCAACAATCATATTAACATTATCTGACACATTTTCATAAAGCCCCTTCGCAGCTGATAGCTTTTCCTCAATAAGCATTTGCAATTCCTCACGATTTGCAGCATAGTACGAAATGGCTTCTTTCATTTTTTTAGTTGTAGCAACTGTGTGTTCACGAGTAGTACGATCAAGCATACTTAATGCCGCACCAACTGTTGCTCCTGCTATAATCGAAATAAATAATTTACTTTGACCCATAGTAAAACCTCCTGCTTGTATAATTATGTATTCCCTGCTATTTCATAAATAAACAACTTCCTGCATTTATTCTACCCAATAACAGTGTATTTTTAAAGCAATGCTCAAATACATAATTGACATTTTTTATATTCAATGAAATGATATGTACGATAAGTGCGAAAGGTAGGGTAAAAAATGAATTTATCAGTTCCGTCTAAAGAAAATGTTATTTATATGGTTGAGCAAATGAAGGATAAGCTTCGTATGGTAAATGTGGATGCAATGAAATCGGAAAATTTTGATGAAACAAACTATGAAGATTTAGTGTACTTATATGAAATGGTCATGAAAAGAGAGTCCTTTAGCCCAAGTGAAATGCAGGCGATCGTTGCTGAATTAGGCTCTTTACGTAAATAAGCAATGAAAAGCTATTAGCAAAAGACTGGTGTCTAGTGCTAATAGCTTTTCTATTATTGTGTATTTGTTGCTTCTGAGCCATCTTCAGTTACTAATGGCTGAATTAAAACTTCCACGCGGCGGTTCTTTGCACGACCTTCTGCTGTATCATTTGGTGCAATTGCACGGTTTTCACCATACCCTTTAGCACTAAAGTTTTCAGACTTTAATTCAGGATTACTATTTAATAAAACCATATAAAAATTCGATGCACGCATTAATGAAAGCTCTAAGTTCGATGAAAAATTAGGACCTGCTGGAACATTATCTGTATGCCCTGTTATAACAATATTACGTGGTGGATTAGACACTAATACATCCGCTAGCTCTTTTGCGATAGGAAGATATTCTGGTTTAATTGTCGCTTGTCCAGAATCAAATAAAATGCTATCACGAATTGTCACAAGCAAACCTTCATCCGTCATTTCTGTCGCAAATTGATCCTCCATTTCATTAACAGCAATAAAATTATCTACGCTATCTTTAATAGCTGCTAGCTCCTGCTGGTCTTTTAAATAGGCAGAGTTTTGCTGTGGCGGATTGCTACTATCGGCATTAGGATTTGAGATAGGAGCTGGCTGGTCTAAAAAGCCTGTTCCACCATCAAATACTTGATTAAAAACTTCTGACATTCTCTCTAGCTTTTCTTGGTCAACAGAGCTAGATGCGAAGAGTACGATAAACAATGCTAGTAAAAGTGTTAAAATATCCGCATAAGGAACAAGCCAGGATTCATCCACATGATCTTCATGCTTATGCTTTTTACGCCTCTTTGCCACCGATATCACCCTCATTTCCGCCTATAACTTTACGACGCTCCTCCATCGTTAAGTAAGAAGCTAGTTTTTGTTCAATCACACGTGGAGCTTCTCCTTCTAAAACGGATAAAATACCTTCAATCATCAACCTTTTCTGCTTCACTTCTATCACGGATTTACGTTTAAGTTTATTTGCGAATGGATGCCATAAAACATATCCTGTAAAAATCCCTAATAATGTCGCCATAAAGGCAGCAGAAATAGCATGACCTAATTTTTCAATATCATTCATATCAGCTAATGCAGCAATTAGTCCTACTACCGCGCCAAGTACCCCTAAAGTTGGTGCATATGAACCAGCTTGTGTAAAAATAGCTGCACCACCTGCATGGCGCTCTTCCATTGCCTCAACTTCCTCTGTTAAAACATCTCGAATATAGTCTGCATTTTGCCCGTCAATGGCTAAAGTCAATCCATTTTTCAAAAATGGGTCTTCAATCTCTGAAGATTTACTTTCTAACGCTAGTAAACCTTCACGACGCGCTAAATCCGCCCATTGCGAGAACATTTTAATAAGTTCAACATCATCGACTAATTTTGTTTCTTGCATTAAAATTTTAAACAGTTTGGGTACACGCTTTAGCTCTTTCATAGGAACCGCGATTGTTACTGCTGCAATTGTACCAACAATAATGATAAGAATGGCCGCTGGATTATAAAAGGCAGCTAAACTTACTCCCTTCAAGTACATTCCGGTTAATAATGCTACAAATGCTAATATTAACCCTACAACTGTTGATATATCCATTTTAGAAACCTCCAAATCTACTACTAATCTTAATTTCGCCTATATTTCCATATTTTAAAATATATATAACACTAGTATAAATGTATTTGCTTAATTTTTCGATGAAATAAATACTTTTTATTCACATTTCGACCATATTTGATTATATTGAATTAAGAATATTACACTAAACTTTCTTAATTTGAAGGGAGATATGATTTTGTTATTATCATTTGATACAAAATTATTAAAATATGCCGAATTGGCTGTAAAAGTAGGAGTAAATATCCAAAAAGATCAGTACCTTTATATAAGCTGTTCGACCGACAACATAAAACTAGCACAAATAATTACTAAAACAGCATATAAAAATGGCGCGAAACAAGTATTTGTGGACCTATCTGATGATGAGCTTGTACGTGCTCGCTATGAATATGCTTCTGAAGACTCATTCGATTTTTTCCCTCCTTGGAAAGTACAGGAACGAGAATGGTTGGCGGAGCATGGTGCAGCATTTTTGAGTATTACCTCACAAAACCCAGATTTATTAAAAGGAATTGAGCGCGACAGAATTATGACATTCCAAAAAGCATCTGGTAAAGCATTGGCAAACTATTATCAATGGCTACAGGCAGATAAATTTAGCTGGTCTGTTATTGCCGCACCTTCCAAAGCATGGGCAGCAAAGGTGTTCCCTCACCTGCCTGAAGAGCAGCAAATCGATGCATTATGGGATGCTATCTTTGCAGCAACACGTATCGATATTGAACATTCCGTTGAGGCTTGGCATGCACATGATAAAGAATTACATAGCAAAGCTGATTATCTCAATCATCAGCAATATAAAGCATTACACTATACAGCTCCGGGTACAGACCTTACAATCGACCTACCAGCACAGCATATATGGACAGGTGGTAGTAGTGTAAATATGCAGGGGCAATCGTTTATGGCAAATATGCCAACAGAAGAAATTTTTACAGCACCATTAAAAACAGGTGTGAATGGTTATGTCACAAGCACAAAACCATTAAGCTATGGTGGCAATATTATCAACAATTTTACATTAACTTTTAAGGATGGCCGTATTGTTGATATAAAGGCAGAGCAAGGACAGGAAATTTTAACTGCTCTTATTGAAACAGATGAAGGGGCTCATTACCTAGGTGAAGTTGCCTTAGTACCACATCAATCACCTATCTCACAAGCTAATTTATTATTTTACAATACATTATTTGATGAAAATGCTTCAAATCATTTAGCAATTGGTAGCGCTTATGCATTTTGTATTGAAGGCGGCAAGAACATGTCCACCGAAGAATTAAGTGCACATGGTCTTAATCGAAGTTTAACACATGTAGACTTTATGATTGGATCAAGCCAAATGAATATAGATGGTATTACTCACAATAATCAAAAAGACCCAATCTTCCGGAATGGTAATTGGGCATTCTAAATCATCCATTTTTACTAGTAATATTCTAGGCTAGGTATGTTATGGTTGTCATAAATTATCCTTAGATTTTCCTAATAACCTATTGTATAATTAAATCAGGTAATTTAGTAGATCATTTAAGTAAGAGAGGGGCTCTAATCATGTTTATTACAACTGTTCTTGGTTTTTCAGCAGTTTTATTAATTTCTACAGGATTCTTCATTCATTACCTACAAGTAGGTTTAGATGGTAAATCTTCAGTAACTGTAGACCCAAAACCAGAAAATGAATATTAATCTATAAAAAACAGCTACCAAAAAGTAGCTGTTTTTTTATTTTGTACTATCACTTCACAAATCGAAGGGTGAAACAGCTATTTCATACAAGGAGGCGTATCAGGTTGGGCTAGATGCATAAGTAAATATGCATCAAGATACTTGTTTCGTGTAAAAATTTATATAAATAACGTCTTTATTGTTTGCATATTGAACTTTTTCCTCTACAATATTTTTGTAAGGAAGGGAGCAATTTTCATGACAATGTTACAAGATATTTTAGAGTTTAACAAAGACTTTGTACAAGAAAAAAAATATGAACCATTTATTACAACGAAATATCCTGATAAACATATTGTTGTTTTATCTTGTATGGATACTCGTCTTGTAGAGCTTTTACCTAAAGCAATGAATTTGCGTAATGGCGATGTCAAAATTGTTAAAAGTGCTGGGGCATTAGTCAGCCATCCTTTTGGTGCAGTTATGCGTAGTTTATTAGTTGCTGTCTATGGTCTACAAGCTGATGAGGTATATGTAGTAGGACACTATGACTGCGGTATGAGTGCAGTTGACCCTGAAGCAATGCTTAGTGAAATGGTTGCTAGAGGTGTTGATCCAGAAACAATTAAGATGTTAGAATATTCCGGTTTCGACTTAAAAGACTTTTTACGTGGCTTTGGTGATGTGGCGACAAGTGTTAAGAAAAGCGTTGATACAATTCGTAATCACCCATTAATGGTTAAAAATGTACCTGTTCATGGCTTAATCATTGACCCTAATACAGGTCGACTTGATGTAATTGAAGATGGTACAAAAGAATTAAAATAATGAATAAAATAGTGCCTATCCTTCGCCCTGAAGGATAGGCACTTAACCTGCTATGCATCCTCTAAACGTGCATACATATAATGGTCTACCCATTGACCATTAATATACAAAAGCTTTCTTAAAAGACCTTCTTGTTGAAATCCTGCCTTTTCTAAGACACGCATAGAAGCCATATTTTGTGTTGATACATAAGCTTCTACCCGATGTAGACCGATTTGATCAAATGCAAATCGAACGACCATATTCACCGCCTCTGTTACGATGCCTTTTCCTATATACAATTCATCCATAGCATATCCAATAAATGCACTTGAATATGGTAAACGCTTCACAGCATAAAGTGCAATATGTCCTATTAAATTATTTGTGCCATGCTCAAAGATACCAAAGGTAAACTCCCGCTTTGATTCCATTAAATATAAGCTTTCTTGTATTTTTTTATACTGCGCCTCAATTGTATAGTATTCAGGTCTTTGTAGCGGCTCATATATCGACCAAAAATATTTATTGCGACTGACAAGCCCCGCTAAACTTTGTGCATCTTTTTCTTGGAATGTGCGGATGTAGCATTTTTCCCCCTGAATTGTGACCACATTCCCACCCTTTTTTCTTAATAAGTTCCAAATTTTAAGCACCATTTCTCCACACTAGCCTTCCAATCAATATCTATATAGCTTACGCTTTTACTGGCAGTTACTATGCCTATCTATTGCCAGCCAGTATTAGTTATTTTATTGTATGTAAAAAAAGATGCTGCTACAACTAAAACAACCTATGTCTTATTGCCACAGCATCATTATTGTATTATTTTGCTTGTTGTTTTTCTTTTTTTTCATCCACTGTTTCTTGAGTGGATGATTCGGCTTGTTCGTTCTGTAAGACATTTGTTAAATGCAGACCACGCTTTTGTGCCTCTCGCTCAATATGGGCAATTGTTTCTTGTAGTACATGTACACGTGCATATTTTTTATCGTCCCCAGCTACTAAAATCCAAGGTGCATTTTCCTTATCTGTTTTTTCGAACATATCATTTGCTGCTTCAATATACTGCGGTGTTTTATCACGATTTCGCCAATCCTCATCTGTTAGCTTCCAAGCTTTATAAGGATTCTGTTCACGCTCTGTAAAACGCTTTAATTGCTCTTCATCTGAAACATGTAGCCAAAACTTAATAATTATGTAATCCCCTGCAGTTAAAATTTTCTCAAAATTATTAATTTCTTCATATGCACGAGACCATTCATCCTTTGTGGCAAACCCTTCAATACGCTCTACTAGCACACGTCCATACCAAGAACGGTCAAAAATTGCTACTTGTCCATGCTGCGGTAATTTTCGCCAAAAACGTTGTAAATAATTGTAGCGCAGTTCATGGGGCTGTGGAGCGGCAATAGGATGTACAACATAGCCTCGCGGGTCAATGCGTTCAACTAAGCGTTTAATAGCGCCTCCTTTGCCGGCTGCATCTAAGCCTTCAAATACTAGAATTAAACCAATTTTATTTTTTAATAAAAATTGTTGTGCATTCAGCATTTCATATTGTAAAACCTTTAATTTCTTTTTATACATCTTTTTGTCTAGCTCAATTGATAAATCAAGATTTTTCAAGTTTTTTGCCATGTCAGCTTCCACTCCTTTTATTTGGATAATTTTATTGTACTAAAGAAATATATGGATGCCTATCAACATGTGAAATATAAAGAAAACAACACAATACATCGTTGGAAATTTCCGCTATAATAGAAAAAGTGACAGTAGCTATACATATTTGTCTTTTCCCTATACAATCTAACACGAAGGGAGAGGAAAGCATGCCTCAGTTTATATTGATGACAATGTCCTATATTGTGTCACTTATCCTAACCTTTTCATCCTTTTTTATGCATATAAACGGTCAATCTTCACTCGAAATTGCTAATCGCTTTTCTGTTGTATTTGCACCTATTAATATAAGTTATGTAATATGGATCGTTATTTACGTATTCCTTGGTTATTGGTTAGCTATGAACATTAAAAAGACATCTATGAAGCAAACTGCGCTCTTTAGCTGCATAAATATATTGCAAGCATTAACGATATATGTATGGCATCATGAGCTATTTATTGTTTCTCTTGGTATTACATTATTATTAGTGTTGTATTTATTTATGCTTTACAGTACGTATCCTCTGTACGATCAATCGCCATCTGGTCGACTGCCTTTTGCCTTTTATTTCGCATGGGCAACATTTACACTTATCACAAATATTAGTTTTACATTAACAGCTTATGGCTGGAACGGCTTTGGTCTTAGCATCCCTCTTTGGGCAGTAATATTATTGACATTGGGAGGAGCTATTGCACTACATATCCGCTTCCATCACTTTGATAGAGTATATCCAAGTGTTTTTATTTGGGCTTATATAGGAATCGCCTTACATAATGGTTTTGATGAGTTACTTGTCACAACAGCTGCGCTATTTTTATGTGGCGTCCTCTTTGTCGGTATTTTATTTATGAAAAAAAATCCTGCCCACCAAAAATAATTGGTTAGCAGGATTTTTTGTATTTCTATTATTCCTCATCTAATGAAGTTAAAATAATTGGTTTGTCTTTTGTTACAATGATGGAATGTTCAATTTGAGCAACAAGTGATTTATCAGGTGTTACAAATGTCCAGCCATCGCCAGCTTCTACAACATGCTCTGCCTTTGCGGAAATAAACGGCTCCACCGCAAGCACCATGCCTTCCTTCATAATGGTAGAATCCCATGCATCATAATAGTTTAAAATATGATTTGGCTCATCATGTAAAGATTGCCCTAAGCCATGACCTGTTAAATTCATAATAACCGTTAAGCCATTAGCATTTGCCTCACGCTCAACTGCTTTCCCAATTTGATTTAATTTGGAGCCAGCTTTTACCTTTGTCATTGCTCGATCAAAAGCACTTTTGGCAACGCGACATAGCTTTTCTTTATCCTCGTAGCCTTCACCTACTACAAATGAAATACCAGTATCCGCAAAGTAACCGTTTAAAGAGCCAGATACATCAATATTCACAATATCCCCTTCTTTAATAACACGTTTCCCTGGAATACCGTGTGCCACTTCCTCATTAACGCTAATACAAGTATAGCCTGGGAAATCATATTCTCCCTTTGGCCCAGAAATAGCGCCAGCCTCTGCAAACATACGACCTGCCATTTCATCTAGCTCAAGCGTTGTGACACCTGGTTTTGTAGCTGCCTTCATCGCCTCGCGAATCTCAGCACAGATACGGCCAATTTTTTTAAAAGCTTCAAGCTCCTCTTGTGTTTTTACAATCATCTTTAACGATCCTTTCCTGTTAAATGTCTACCCTTAACTATAACATAACTTCCCAAGCATAGAACTCAAAACGCTTGAAATATTGTATGCTTGGCACAATGTGCAAATAAGGGCATATACATCACTTTCAGTAGGTCTATTTATTACGAATCGTTAGCATATATTGTGTATTCGTAATAACTAATATAAAGACAATCAGGAAAATAGCCATTAGCTGAGATACACCTGAAATCACAGAATATGCAATTAGGAAAAGTATAGCTAGTAGCAATAGCACATTTAAGCTACGAAAAGAGCCGTACAAGCCGTTAAGTATAATATGATGTCCACCTTCATCACTAATTGTCATTATACTTTTAGCATAGTCTTTATCATTGAGAGACGACCAATTACGCTCTGGCTAAACCACTTTCGCTAGCTCTAAAAAAATCATATCCAGTATAAAACTAAGTAATACACATCCTATGCCAATAAAAATAAAAATCGTTGGTACATCTGTTAAACTAGCAATTGCTAACATCAAAATAGAAAAATAAATAGCTATATTTGACGCAAGCATGATGTCCCCTAAACGTCTATATTGCAACAGCTCGAACTCATCCTATTCATCACCAACCATATTTTCCCATAATATACTTTTATCCTGTTATATCCAATCAAGCTTATAATCATCAATAAAATGGAAATAACCGTAAAAATGACTGTTAACTCAAGTTTCATTGATGGAATATTTATATCAAACGCTAGTCGTCCAAGCAATAAATACACTACTGTAAAGCCGACTAATACACTAATCAACATTCCGCCTATATGTTTTTTCATAGTTCACCCTCCTCAAAAAAGAAAATATTTTCAATAGGCTCCTTAAATATTTTTGCAATACGTATAGCGATTAATAATGATGGAATAAGTTCTTCTCTCTCAATTAAACTAATTGTTTGGCGCGAAACCTGTGCCAATTTTGCTAACTCTGTTTGATTCAAGCCATCACGTGCCCGAAGCTCCTTTAATCGAGTTCTCATTCGTCCACCACCTAGCTATTGTTCATCATTTTGACAATTATATTTTACAAAATGATTTATTTATTAGTCAAAATGCAATTTATTTTATTCAAAAAAAGCATGTATGCCTATTGTTGGCTACATGCTTTAGTTTAATTTTATTTACCATGTCTTAATAGCTACTGTACTAGTATATGCCTGATTGTTAAATGTAACTTTCGTAGTTGCTGTCTTTTCTAACAATATAACAGAGGTACGGACTTTCTCCACGGCAAAGCAATCCAAAGGTTCATTCTTTTCCTGTTTATAGTCCAGATTTATTTGCATAACTTTATTAGATTGCGTAATCGTTGTAATATCTAATTGGCAGCCTGCCTCAACATATTTAAAAAAATAAACATCATTGATGGCAAAATCAACGGTTGGTAGATCATCCTGTACCTGGAAATATGCCCATAGATTTTGCATTTCCTCCATTGTAGAAGCCTTATAGCTTAACCAGTTATTCTGATGATCCTTAGGTCCTGTATTCACTGAGAGTAATGTTGTAAAGGCTATTTGTTCCTGAGGCGGCTCTTTTGCGCTACAACCCATTAATAGTGCAAGTATCAAAAAAGGTAGCTATATGCTCTCATAAAATCACTCCTAATCTGTATACTACTCTTGAATTTCAATTAACTTTAACATTACTACTCGATTTATGCAAAGATATTCCGTAATATGGTTGTACATCCTGATATTTAGTAACCCATCCTCCAATAATGGCATTACCAATAATACGGTTACCTGTAACAACACCAGCAAAATTAACATTAGTATTAAGACCATCTAATACATAAACAGCACCACCACTGTCACCTCCTAAGGAGAAATTATCACCTTTAACATATGCTAACTTATACGATATATTATCACCAAAATTTTTATTAGTTGTATTAGCATATAGGACTTCACCACATGTAACATGTGTCAACCTTTAACACACTGATCGTATAGTAACGACCTTTGTATAAAATAACTTTTTTTGAGAAATTAATATTGTATCAATTGTGGTCTTGCTGTAAATACTAATACACTGACAATTGCTGTTAAAATGGTTGCAGGCAGCATGTACGTACCATTATAAATAATGGCATAAAGCCATGCATTTTGATCGCCCGCATATTCTGCAAAAAATACTGCACCTGCACAAGTATGTGCTACATAGCGTAAAAAGCCAGCAAACACAGTGCCTATTATAATATAACGTACCATTTTTGCCTTATCATTATGTTTAGCAGCCTCTAATAATGGCTGACGTACAATTGCTGCTAGTCCAACAACTGTAAAGGCAACACCATAATCCAATAGTCCCTGAAGCCAATGTACAATATAAGCACCAAACATTGTTTGGATAACACCTACAAGTAAACCAGTTGTAAGCCCAGCGGTTAATCCCCAACGAAATGCCATTAGTACAATGGGAACCATCACAAGACTAACAGAGCCGCCTTGTGCCCATACTTTAAAGGAGATTTGATCGAGTACAAGACCAATCGCAGCAAATATTGCAATCTCCGTAAGCATTAGTAATCTTTTTTTGTCCATAGATATTCTCTCCTTTGTTCCGATGTAGGATACAAGAGCAGGAATAGAAATGCACGCGTGTATCTGCTACTGACATTTTTTCATTTAAAAAAATGAAAAAACGATGTCAGGACAGAGCCTCACATCGTACGAGTGTTGGTTTCTATCCACATCCCTACGCAAGCGTTAACTTACAGGTTCAAAGAGTCAAGGCATTACGTGCCCATTCTCAGCTGACATCATCAGCTCCCCTTGTGGTCATTACATCTGAAATTTTTTGAACATCTCCATTGTAAGCAAATACAGCTAGGATAACAACCTCTTTCACTTATAATTTTTTTGAAACTTTGCTGTTTTTGATGCGTAAATATTAAAAAAGGAGGTACAACTATGGAGAACCCTAAAATTTTATCTGCCTTTAGCTATCTCAGTATTTTCTTTGCCCCTTTTATCGTGCCATTAATTGTTTATTTTGTTGTAAAAGATAGCGATGTCAAAAGACATTCTATTCGTGCCCTTGTTTCACATTTAATTCCTTTTGTTTTTGGCATTTTATTTATGATTGTCTTTATTTTTTCTACATTTAGTTTGGACTCAACATCTGGCAATACATTTCTTATCGTCTGGATTGTATCGTTCGCTCTTTATGCCATCGTATCACTTGGCATTGTAGTTTGGAATATTATTCAGGCAATTCGTGTTGCTCGTTAATGTTTTAAACGTAACACAAACAGGTAGTAGTAAATGTAAAAGGAGCTGTTTTTTAAATGAAAGTATCGAACGTTGTGAAAACTGCTGTAAAGTTAGCGCCTATTATCATACCTATTGTAAAAAAGGTCATGGCCTCAAAGAAAGGAACAACTCCTAAAGCGCCTCCACGTACGAAATAAAGGAGCGGCTCAATATTATTTGAGCCACTCCCTTTCATCTTACTTCACTTCAAAATATGTTTGACTATAGCCATTCAATGTTTTTTCCACATGTAATACGGCTGGCATTGCCGTTTTTAATTCGGGAACATGCGAAATAACACCGATCATCCGCCCTGAATTCTGTAAATCAATTAATGTATCAATCGCTTTATTTAATGACTCCTCATCAAGTGAGCCAAAGCCCTCATCAATAAACATCGTTTCAATATGAACATTGCCTTGGAAGCTTTGAATCACATCAGCCATCCCTAAAGCAAGGCTTAAGGAGGCATTAAACTTCTCCCCACCTGATAATGTTTTAACATCTCGAAGCTGGTCTGTATAAGCATCATAAACATCTAGACCAAGACCGCTTTGCTTCGCATGCTTTTCAAGTCTATCTGAGCGCCTTAGCTCAAATTGACCATTCGATAAATGATAAAGGCGCATATTTGCAGCTTCTGTAATTTTATCTAAATAATTAATTTGAATATAACGCTCAAAGGATAGCTTTTTCGAGTTTTGTCCATTTAATAGCCCATAAAGCTCCTTTATTCGACCTGCCTCTTGTTCCAGTGAACGAAGCTCCTTTGCTGTTTCCTCTACTTTCTCTATAAAGGCTTGGCATGCTTGTGCAACATCATTTAACTGCTGTAAGCGTTTAAAGGCTTCCTCATAAATAATACGCAGATTTTCTAGCTTTGCTTCCATAGCTGCTAAATCCTGCTGCTCTTTTCCTTGAAGATGTTTAGCACCTTCCGCAATCTGAATTTTTAAGGTATGAACTTGTAACGTATAATCACTACATGCCTTGCGAAGTGCCTCTAGCTCCATACTGCTTCTTTTAGCAGCTTGGTAATCCTTATCATCTACAAAGCCCGCATCCTTTATGCTAACTGCCAATTGCTCCTGCTTCGTCGTTATTTTTTGCTTTACTTCCTCAATAGCTTGCCATGCCATTTCTACAGCCATATTTGCGTTACTTCTTGCTTGCTGTGCTGTCTGTAAATATTGCTGACTCTCCTGCCATTGTTGTTGAAGTTGAATTTTTTCCTGGCTAATATCCGTCAGCGCTTGCTTCAATCGCTGTAATGTTGGTAAATCTGCTGGGATTTGCTTGCGTTGCTCCTCTACAACTGCCTGTAGCTTTGTCCATTTTTGCATCTGCTCTGTTAAATATTGCTCTAATTCTACTTGCTTATGCTGTAGCTGTTCAATTTTAGGACGTTGATTTTTCAGCTCTAATCGCATATCTACTAGCTGGTGATTAACAATTTTTAACCTTGTAATCTCCTGCTCAGCTTGCTGTAAGGACGCCTCTATAGCTGCTTGCTCTTCTTGCTTAATAGCATGCGCTGTCAATTGCTGGTGCGCCTCTTGAAGTAGCTGCTGTGTAGAGGTAACCAGCGCTTTTTTCTCTACATATATACGCTCAGCTGAAGAAGCTTTTACTCTTAATGCTTCCACCTGTGCTAGGTCAACCGTTGCCAATTGCTGGTGGTCTGTTTTAGGATGCGTTGTACTACCGCAAACAGGGCAAGGCTCCCCATCCTTTAATTGCTTGGCCAGTATACTAGCCTGATTGGTTAGCCATTGTTGCTCCATCTGCTGCAACGTTTGTTTACTTGCTTGATAAGCAGCATTTAAAGTATCAACATCCTGCTGCGCTAGCTCGACTGCCTTTGTATATTTTTCAACCTGTTTTAATAAAGATACCTGCTCACGTAGCCTTGGTAACTCCTCTAAATACCCTTCATATGGTTCAACCTGCTGTTCAAGCCGTTCAATTGTTTGTGAAAGCTGCTGTAATTGTAATTGCTCCTGTTCTACTAGTGTAAGATTATCTGCTACTGCTTGCTTGGCTGTTTCAACATATTGCTCTATTATTTGTAGCTGCTGTACATTGTTCTCGTAAGCCTCGAATTTCGGCAGCAATGCCTGTAGCTGTAATTCCTGCTGAGCAACTTGCTGACGCTCAGCCTCCTTCGCTTGTTCTAATTCATACGTTTGCTGTGCCTGCTGCAATTGCTCAATAGCCTGCTGTTGCTTAGTTTGTGCTTGCTGATGTGCTTGTACCTTGACATCATATTCAGCACGCAAATCCAGACATTGTTGTTCAAGCAGCACGAGTCGCTCTGCTTGTTCTGCTAAAGCAATCTCCTGCTCCTTTGCACGATAATTCTCCTGCTCCTGTAACAATATTTCTAAACGTTGCTGACGATTCTCCTGTTCAGCAAACTGCTCATTAAGTGTTTTTGCTAAACGATAGGATTCCTGCTCCTGCTGATGTTGTTTATACGCTTTCTGATAGTGCTGCTGTTCTGTTGCTATACATTGTGTATAGTAAATATGCTCCTCCTCAAGTGCCTGCTTAAGCTGATGCATATTTTCCGTATTGTTTGCTAGCTGTGTAAATAAAGTAGATGTACGCTGTGGCAGTGCTCCTGCAATTTGACCAAGTAAATGCTTTTTTAATTGCTTGGCACGCTCAAGATTACCTTCTGCCTCTTTCCGCTTAGCATCAAGCTTTTTCGTGATAACACCAAAGCGGTCTGTTTTAAAGATTTTTCGTAAAATAACTTCTTTATTGCTAGAATCAGAGGTAAGTAGCTTGCGAAATTCTCCTTGTGGCAGCATGACAATTTGGCTAAATTGATCTTTTGTTAAACCAATAATTTCTTGTAGCTTTTTATCTACCTCAAGCGTTTGCTGCTTCTCAACAATACTATAATCGAGCTTGCCATCTTTTATTTCTGCTAGCTCTATTTTCTTCCCTGTCACTGTTTTATTTTTTTGCTTAATATGCCCTGGCTGGCGTAATATTTGATAGGTCTTGCCATGCATTTCAAATACCAGTTCTACGGCTGTATAAATTTCATCATTCGCAAAGCCGCTTCGTAGCAAAGTGGTATCTTGGCGGTCTTCCCCACTGCCAGCCCCATAAAGCGCGTAGCAAATCGCATCAAAAATAGTGGTTTTCCCAGCACCTGTTTTACCAGAAATCGCAAATAAGCGATGCTCGCCTAGCTGTTGAAAATCAATAACCTCTGTGTTTTTATATGGACCGAATGCAGTAATCGTTAACTTTAATGGCTTCATTCTACTGTTTCTCGCTCCTCATCTAGTAATTCCTGTAGCATCTCATTAAATAAACGTTCCGTATCTTCATCAGGCTGTATACCTATAACATCTGTAAAAAATGACCGGAATAAATCAATATCCTGCTGCTGTTCACTTTCGATAGCCTGTATTGCATGCGTTATTTCTTGACGTGTTATTTTACGTTCAATATGCATTGCATAAGGAAAAACTGTACGAATACGCTCCATTGGAGATGTTACGGGTGCTGTATCTGTCAATCTTACAAATATATAGTCCTCACTTGGCGGTAGCTTTAGCAAATCCTCTAATTGTCCCTCCACTACACGTAAATCTCTTCGTGGCACAAGCTTTCTTTTCATTACTGTGCAATTTCCTTGCCCGTCTAAATCAATAACTAAAAAGCCCTTTTCATGCAAATGCTCTGATAATGAATATTTTAATAGTGAGCCCGCATAGCGAATTGTTTCATTTAATACAAAGTGCGCCTTATGTAAATGACCGAGAGCTGTATAATGAAATGGCTTAAATAAAGCTGCATCTACGCAATCTGAGCCTCCAATGGACAATGGTCGCTCCGAATCACTTGTATTCGCTTCCTCTGCACCATATTTTGTGACAAAGGCATGCCCAATAAAAACATGACGTTTACTTGTATCCATTTCCTGCGTTATATGCTCAATGATTTTTTGCATCGCGTCTTGATGGGAGCGAATTGTGTCATCTCCTAAAATACTACGAATTGCTGCTGGCTCTGCATATGGTACAAGGTGAAAATGCACTTCTCCATAGTCATCATGGATAATAATAGGTGCATGCTCCTTTGTAAATTGCCCCTTGATATATAGACCACTATCTTGCATTAAGCGACTACCAAAATTTAAGCGCCCTGCACTATCATGATTCCCTGCAACAGCGAGCACAGGAATTTTTTTCTCTAAAACAATTTCTGCTAACACATCATTTAGCAAGTTTACCGCTTCAATTGGAGGCATGGAACGGTCATATAAATCACCTGCTATGATAATCACATCTGGCTGCTCCTCATCTATTGCTTGTATAAATTGCTGTAAAATATACTGTTGATCCTCTGTCATATAGACACCTTGAACAAGCTTTCCTAAATGCCAATCAGCTGTATGAAAGATTTTCATTGCTTGCAACCTCCTGTTCTCCTATTATTATAATTTTTGGGAGCTATCCACCGCTTTGTGTGCGCTATCCGTCACCTTTGAAGCTCTATCCACCACTTTGCCCATTCTATCCGTCATATAAAAAAAGCATCCTAAAAGTAAGATGCTAATTTATATATGTTCTATAAAAGCTGTGTAGCCCGGGAAGCCCTGCATACTATATGCGATACGAGCATGCTGCTGTGGTGCTGTTGCTTCCTCTGATTTTACCGATGCTTGTTGCCTTAAAATTTCCTCAAAGGATAAAGGATTCGGTTTCGGTAATTCAGATGGAGCGATATTGAAGGCATGACCACCACTATATGCTTGTAAAAAAGCATTAGCCATTTGTCGATAGCCTTCCATATTAGGATGCACATCCGCATTATTTGGTAAATAGTTTGTAGCATTTAATCCAAAGGCATCATAAACATCTACATAAATCGCTACAGCCTGCTCTGCCTGTTGCTGCAAAATCGCATTTAACTTTACCAACTGTGCATTTGTGCCCTCTTTTTGTGTAGCATGAACGGCTGGATAGGCAAAATAATAGCCCATCACATAAACCTTTGCTTTTGGCGCACGCACTGCTAGCTCCTCTAAAATGGCTACCCAATTTTTTCTTGCCATATTTAAAGCATAATCTGTTTGAAGCTGAGAATAGGCTAATGTCCCAGCATTTGGATTCACTTGTACTAAACGTAATAAATCATTCGCACCTGCTGACACTGTAATCAATGTGGCATCTGCTAATAGCTCCTGTGCCTCTTCCGTTTGAATACGCTCCAACACATCCGCCGTTGTAAAGCCCGGAAAAGCAAGCTTCTTTGTATAGGATGTTAATTGTCCTGTCAGCCTTAATTTCATCGCAATCAAATCACTATAGCCCGTGTCAATTTGCTGATAAGGCGTTTGCCCAGCGGCTAAGGAATCACCAAGCGCTACATAGCTTTCTGCTTGGGCAGAAACAGATGGAGCCCAATACATGATGGACAATAACATAACTCCTATTAAGCTCCATAGTCGCTTCATCTGCTTCCCCTCCAGTTCTTCCTACTAAAAAGCCCAGCTACCTTTACGGAAAATCGGCTCAACAGTACCATCTGGTAAAATACCATCAATATCCATATCACCGCTACCAATCATAAAGTCTTCATGTGTAACAGAAATATTTGCACCTAATGCTTCCAATTGACCATTTTCTAAGTCCCTGCCACCCTCTAAACAAGTTGGGTATGCCTCACCAATTGCTAAATGGTTTGACGCATTTTCATCGAATAATGTATTAAAATATAAAATTTCCGATGCTGAAATTGGTGATTCATGCGGAACAAGTGCAACTTCGCCTAGATAGCCTGAGCCTTCATCTACTTGGATAAGCTCTTGCAATAAATCATGCCCTACCTGTGCTTCAGCTTTAATAATTTTCCCTTCTTCAAATGTTAGCTTAAAGCCATCAATAATATTTCCTTGATAGACAAGTGGCTTTGTATTCGTAACATAGCCATTTACACCTTGCTTCATTGGCAGTGTATACACTTCTTCTGTTGGCATATTAGCAATAAAAACATTACCCTCAGGCGTTTTGCTACCGCCAGTAAGCCATTTATGCTGCGGTGCTAGAGCAATTGTTAAATCTGTGCCTGGTGCTGTATAGTGTAGCTTTGCGTATTTTTTACTATTTAACAACTTGGCACGTGCTTCTAAAGTAGCTACATGCTCACGCCAGTTATCCACGGCATTACCCTCTCCAATATGCACCGTTTTAAAAATAGCTTCCCATAATGCAGGTACTTGCTCTTCTGCTGTTAAATTTGGAAATACCTTTGCTGCCCACTTTGGTGAAGGTACTGCCACAATTGACCAAGCTATTAAATCCTTCATCACCGCATTGCGATAGTTTTTCAATGCCGCTCCTGATACTTTTTGATGTGTCGCTAATCGATCAGCAGGAATTCCCGTTAATTTATCAGGGTCTGCAGCATCAATCCATAATAGAGCCCCTTTTCGCTCAATCAGCTCGTCACGCATTTTCACAACCCATTCAGGGAAACGATTAAACTCCTCATCAGAAGCATGTTCAAAATAAGCACGATCTATTTCGTCATCGGAAAAATTAACATGGACACGCCCTGCACCTGCCTTATATGCTTCTTTCACGACTAATCGAGCAAAATCTAGTGCATCCACTGATGTATTTACTAATAAATATTGACCTGGTTGAATATTAACGCCAACTTTTACTGCAAGCTCTGCATAGGCTTGTAATTTTTCTGCAAATGTCATACTATTTCCCTCGCTTCTGTCCAATTGTTTTTGAGTTCCCCTCTACTAGCTTGCCGTCATGCCATACTTTTTGCATTGACTTGCCTGGGATTTCCCTTGTCCATTTTTTATACGTTTTTTCATCACGATATGATAATAACGTTAATACTTCACCATCTGCCCCAGCACGGCCTGTACGACCTGAGCGATGTAAATATTGCTCCATTGTTCGTGGGACATCAACATGAATAACATGTGTTAAACCTGCAATATCTAAACCACGAGCAGCAATATCCGTGGCAATTAAAATTCGTGCATCCCCTTTACGGAATGCATCTAAAGCTTTTTTACGCTCTTCTTTTTTCATATCAGAATGCAGCGTTACAATTGGTGCTGAGCGATATTGTAGCTTTGTTTCCTTCATTAATAATTGGTCGATATTATTAACAAAGGCTAATGCTCTTAGCCCTTCTGTATGGGATAATCGACGCAGGAAGTCTGTTTTATCGCGCTCCTCTACCTTTACAAAGGAGTGAATAACTTTGCCGACCTTTAGCATGTCCTCTGGCTTAATTTTAAAACGAACAGGCTCAAACATCATACGACTTGCCACTAATTCAATTTCCTCTGTAATTGTCGCTGACACAACAACGACTTGTCGCCCATAGGCAGAGCCTTCAATAAAGGATTTAATGACAACACGGTATTCACGGCTTAGTAATTGATCACATTCATCTAAAATAACCGTTTCAACTTCTTTCAGCTTTAATTTGCCTGCGCGTGCTAATTCATTTAAACGACCAGGTGTCCCAACAACAATTGTTGGCTTTTTCTTTAGCTTTTCAATTTGACGTGCAGCATTTGCACCACCAATAAGCTGTTGAACTGTAATATCTGTGCCTGCTGTCCACTCACGGATAACTTCCACAATTTGCATGGCTAATTCCTGTGAAGGAGCAACAATGAGCCCTTGTGTTTGCTTTTTTGCGCCATTTACCTTATTCAATAATGGCAAAACATATGCCAATGTTTTCCCTGACCCTGTTGGCGACTCGGCTACAATATCCTTCCCTTCAAGCATTGCGGGTATCATTTCCTCTTGGATTTTCATCGTTGTTTCAAACTTCCATTTTGCTTGTAATTCTTCTTTTAATAAATTAATCACTGACATGTTAGTTCCCACCTTCTATCTGCTTGACATTAGTTTAACACACTAAGCACATTCCTACTTTATCTATACGCAAACAAGTGTCCTCTCGTTTCAAGAAACCATTGAAAAAATCTGCCTAACTTTAACACGGAAAAGTAAGTCTATCCATAATTCTTTAAAGACTTATAGCTTACCCGTGACAAGCAAGCAGATTTTTATTCATTCAATTACGATTCAACAAGCTCATAACCACAAGCTAAAATCGCACATTCCGCTAAAACAATTAAAGAATCAATATAAATATTGCTGAGCTTTAAATCTCTGTTCACAATCGAAAGCTCTGTACAGCCTAAAACAATACGATCACACTGTAATGCTAGCATTGCTTCCTCTATTGGCTGCCAATCCTCTAATGTCACATCCTTGCCAGCCTTCACATAATCATAAATAATGGACATGACATATGTTTTCATCTCATTATCTGGAACAACTGGTGTAATGCCATATACCTCTAAAGCTTCTTGATACATACGTGAAGTTAATGTGCCTGTAGTGGCTAAAATGCCAACACGCTTTGCTCCTAAGTCAGCTGCACGTTTCGCTGTTTCACGAATCATATGCAATACTGGAATGGGTGAGCCTTCCTCAATTTCTTGATAGAAAGTATGGGCGGTATTACATGGAATAGCAATCATATCTGCTCCAACTGATGCCAATTTTTTAGCATCCTCAATAATTACTGGAACTGGATTATCCTTTGTAGAGTCTAAAATAAAAGCTGTACGATCAGGGATATTTGTATCATTATCGATAATGGTATGTAAATGCTCCTGATCCTTTTGTGCCTTTGTACGTCTTACAATCGTTTCACCGATAAACATTGTTGCAAGTGGACCAACGCCACCAATTATACCTAAAGTTTGTTTTTTCATTAGTTAGACAGACCTTTGTTATTAAAATATTTCTTATATTTGCGATAAAAACTTAAATTATCTAGCGTTATATTTAGCCAACGCTTAGCATTCATATCCTTATAATTAAAAATAGAATCTGTAGCCATCCCTTGGCGAATTAGACTTTTGGCTTCAATAACAAGCTGTTCATTTTGTACATATTTAAACAAAACACCATTTGGTACAATTGTCCAAAGATGCTTATTTTGTACATATGTTAATGACTGCTTGCTGCCACGAATAAAGTCATCCGCCACATATTGCATTAAATTATAGCCACTCGCTGTCACATAATAGTTAGAAAGCTCATTATGTAATTCAATACTTAATAATTTATATTGACCATCACGATCATCATATTTCATATCAAATGTAGCAAAGCCTTGGAATTGTATCGCCTCTAAAAATGACTTAACCGTATCCATTAGCTCCTGATGATAGGTTGTGATAATAGCCACATAACGACCAATGCCCTCTGGAGAATGCTCCTCTAAAATAGGATTGCCAATAGCTAGTAGCTTTGTCTTACTATCCTGCCCAACATAGGCATTAATAACCCGCATATTCGCATCCTCACCAGGGACGTATTGCTGAATCATTAAGTCATCACGATACGCCGATTCCTTATAAATAGTATGGAATATATGATCTTTTTCCTCTTTATCATATGCAATATAGACATTTTTCTTACCAGGAAAAATACATGTGGTATACTTTGTCATATTCATCGGCTTTATCACAACTGGATAATCAAATGGCATCTCATATTCTTCATAATCATTTACAGTACATACATGCATAGTAGGATAATGAAAACCAAACTGCTCACATAGCCTGTACATGCTTTCGCGTGTTAATAGCTGATTAGCCAGCGCTGCATCCACATAAGGAACAATAAAATCCTCTGTTAGCTCCTCTTTATGTGCGACAATTTTTTTTACATAAAACTCATCACAGGCTAATAGCAATAGTTTTTTCTCTGCAAACTCCTGCGCAATTGCCTTTAATGCTGTTACAAAGCGCTCCTCTACATGAAGCCTTGGTACTTCATGGAAGATCATTAAATCACTTTGTTGAATCTTTTCCATATTTGTATGATTTAGTACAAGTGGCTTTACTCCATAGGCTTCGTAAAACGCTCGAGCCATGCCATATGCATTCATTTCATTCCCTAGTAGAACTGGTAAAAAAGTGTGCTCAATGGCCATGCTACTCAACTCACCTTTGCTTTTTTTCTTAGTGTAACATACTTCAAATAAGTTTATCCCGCATCGCGGACAGGAAGCTGTACTGCAATAACAGGCGCACAAGGCGAGGTGGAAGATGAAGCAGTCATTTTATTTATGAACAGCTACTGCTTGTGAGCCTAGTTCCTTATAGCTTTTAAAAAATTGGTCTACATCATATGTGACATAGCCTTTTAACGGGTTCATGACAACTACTTTATCTCCTAAATGCCCTGTTAACACAACAGCATGTAGGTTCATATAAGCAGCATGTGATGTTGTTTCTCCCTCATATATCCAGCCTCTCGATGCATTTGTTTTTGGTTCTGATAAATCAAGCGTTACCCATGTTACAACAGGTACTCCCTCTCGCACAAGCTGTAAAAGCTCCTCCTGTGAGGAATTACTTTTATTTGTTACACGTAAATCTGCTTGCTTATCCGCAATAACAGCCTCTGCTGCCTTGACAATAGGCGCAGCAAAAACATACATTCCGTTAGCTTTGTCACGCGGATTACCCGCAAAAGCATGATGCGGATTTGGCCCAAAGCGCTGATTGCCTTCAGATTGTATTTTCTGCTTTGGTAAATAATTATCAGCCATTTCTAGCTTTGATACATGTAAGCCATAATAATTTAATACGGCTGTGAGCGATGTAATTTCACAGCCATGTGGAAGCTCAGGATTTTGCATAACAACAGGCACACCCAACTCTTGCTCATCTCTTGAAAAATGTGTTTGTAATCTATAGTAGGGCTTTGTTGTATCATACGTAAAATGCTCAATCGTTGTGTAGCCGTTATTGGTTGTGCTATTTTCAAGCGTCGTTGCAGCTATCGCATATTCTCGCCCTTCTTTTAGCTGTGAAAATCTCGCTTCTCCCTCTTCTGAACCAATCGCTTCCTCTACTACTTCTCCAGTTTTTACATCTGTCACAGTAAGATAAAGATTCGGAATGGGTGCTCCGCTAGTAAATTCCACTGTTAAAACCGTTAATTGATTTTTACTTGCTTCCTGCTGCGAATTTGGCTGACAGCTAGCTAGTAGCATTAGCGTTAAAATACCTATCAATATATAGCGTTTACTTCTTGTCCACAAGACAAATTCCGCCCCTATTCATTTTGTCGTAGACTTTTATTATACGATAATTTTATAGATGTTCCTATCATCTTAACGATTACTTACTTGTGGTCGCAATGTATGCTTTAAGACCTTACCAGAGGCATTGCGTGGCAGCTCTGTTATAAATTCAATTTCATATGGTACTTTATATTTTGCAAGCTGTGTATGACAATACGCCAAAATTGTCGCTTCATCAGTGGATTGTCCCTCCTTTAACACAACATATGCTTTTGGCACTTCACCATACACTTCATGCGGTAAGCCAACGACTGCTGCCTCTAAAACCTCAGGGATTTGATATAATACTTCCTCCACTTCAATAGGATAAATATTTTCACCACCACGAATAATCAAATCCTTTTTCCGATCCACAATATATAAGTAGCCTTCCGTATCAAAGCGTCCTAAATCACCTGAATAAAGCCAACCCTCTTTAATCGTTCTAGCTGTTTCCTCTGGATTGTGCAAATAGCCCTTCATTACCTGTGGTCCTTTGACACAAATTTCGCCTACCTCACCAGCTGGTACTGGCTTGCCCTCACTATCAACTACACACACCTCTGTCTGTGCTAATGGCTTGCCGACTGAACCAATTTTCGTTAATGCATCACTATCCAGTAAAGAGGTAGCTGCTGGTGAATTTTCTGTTTGACCATATAAATTTTGTACTTTTACATTTGGAAATGCCTCTTTCACCTGCTTGACAAGCTCATAGGGCATTGGAGCTGCTCCATAGCATAATAAACGCAAATGCTGAAGGCTATGTTCCTTGAATTGTGGTGTATTTAAAATAATGGTATACATGGCTGGCACGCCAAAGAAAATCGTTGCCTCTGTTGCAGCAATTTGTGCTAATGTTTTAGCTGGCGAAAAGGCTTCTTCAATAATAACTGTCCCGCCTTGATAAAACATTGGCATTGCAAAAACATGAAGTCCCGCACAATGAAATAAAGGTGTACAAATAAACATTTTATCGCTCTTAGACATTTGCATCGACGCTGACCAAATTTGTGCTGTTGCAGCAATATTTTCATGTGTCAGCATAACGCCCTTTGGCTTGCCAGTTGTCCCAGACGTATACATCACTACTGCTGTATCGTGTGATTCCCATTGTACAGCCTTTCTCACACCATGATCTTGCTCAACAATAGCTGTCATTTCCTGCAAACTAACTACATGCTGAAATTCATAAGAAATATCCTTGAATGTTTCCTCTATTCTTTCATCATAAATAAGCCCCTTTGCCTCTGAATGATTGATAATAAATTCAACCTCAGGAGCGGCTAATTTAGTATTAATCGGCATGACAATAAAGCCAGCTAGCTGCACACCAAGGTAAGCGATTAAAAATAAATCTGAGTTGAGTGTATATAATGCAATTACATCATCTTTTTTATAGTCTTGCTCTTGTAAATACGCTGCAAATCTTTCTACACGTTCGTAAAAATCTTGATAGCTTAGCTTTTTGCCATTGTATGATGTTGCTATTGCTTCAGGTTGTTGCATCGCATAGTTTTCAAGAATATCTGTCATGTACATCGTCATTATAAACCCTCCAAAAATTTATTTTTGTGCATGCTAATAGTAAATCTTTAAACTGCTAAAAATTCAGAAAATTACGATTATATTTTATCAAGTAATCAATTTCTTAGCAATTTTCCCACTCAATTAAAATATTCTTAGACATTTTCCTTTTCTCATAATTTCTCTTAGGTGTATGATACCTTTATGATTATGTTAAGAAAGGCCTGATTTACATGCTTTATGCACTTTTAGGAGATTTACATTCTAATATAGAAGATACAAAAGCTGTGCTAGCACATATTCAAGAAACAGCTGGAGAAGCAACAATTATTGGGCTAGGTGATTTATATGAATGTACCGTTAGCAAGAAAAAGGCACAAAAGCTCTCTGATTTACCTTTACACAAAGCAGCCATTGTAGAAAACGAATTTGAGCAATTGCTAACTTTTCCTTCTATACGAGGTAATCAGGAAGAGCGTATTACACAAGTAACTGGCATTAGCCGCTTTCAAGCATTGCCTGAAACAATGGAGATTGAAGGTGCAATATTGATGCATGGGCATCAGTTTAAGTGGAGTGTTAGTTGGCAGCCGACATTCCCACCATTTCAAAAATCACTACTGTTCTTTGGGCATAGCCATGAGTCAGGTCTTTATCACCAGCAAAAAAAGCTCCCCATTCGTATTCGATATGGGGAGCCAATCTCACTACAAGATAAGCAATACGGTGTAAACGTAGGCTCTGTTGTCGATCATCATGAATGGTGTCTTTACGATAGCCATGCACGAACAATTACATTTATGCGTGCTCTGCCCTAACATAATGTTACTATTATATTTTAAAACAGAAAAGGAGCCGTTCAAAAAATCATGTTGAAACGGCTCCTTTGTGACTACCACAGATAGAAGCTAGGGCTGTCCAATTATTTTTTGGGACAGCCTTTTTACTTCCACAAGTCATTAATGAATATATTGTTTTTTCTCGTTTAATAAAATCTCTTTTAACGTTTTTAATTTATCAATTACAATATATGATTGTTCTGTAATTACCTCAAGATATTTTTCTGCCTCTGCTCTATTGCCTAAATTATATTCGTGTACAGCTTTTTTAGCGATATCATGAATGCGAATAAACGGCTGTTCTAATTCTAAATAGGCACGCTCTTGACCTAGTAGTTTTTTGCCTGTACCGTAATACCATTCGCCGAGTCGTGATTCCTGTGGTGTGCCCACATCCTGCTCAGTCATTGTTTCAAAACCTAACAATAAATTATAAATTTTCCAACGCCATAATAAATGATCTGTAATCGCTAGCTCAATAATATCCTCTTGACTAAGAATAAAGTTTTTCGAAATCGTAGTAGAACGATATCCATCAATCATTTTACTTAATTTATAAATAGCTGATCCCATATCAAAAGCAATTACTTTACTTTTTTGCATACTTTCTGTAATAGTACGATTTCGTTCGGAAATAATTGTAGCAGATTGCGCTTGTACTTTCGTTGTTGTAGCAATTTCTTCAAAGTGTGCGCCCTGCTGTTGTAGGCTTTTATTTAATTCGCTAAGCGTTTGTGAAATGTGGAGGGTATCTGTTACACCTTGGTGTAAATCTTGGGAAAACTGATTGGTCATTGAGCTAATATTATTTGTAATTTGAAGTAGCTGCTGTATATCTGTATGAATAGATTTTACGGATGTGCTTGTATCATCTGCAAGCTTACGAACCTCCTCTGCCACAACAGCAAAGCCTTTCCCCGCTTCTCCTGCACGAGCAGCCTCAATCGATGCATTTAACGCTAATAAATTCGTTTGATCTGCAATTCTCTTAATCAGCTCCATTAGCTGTGCTACGCTATTGACACGCTCCACTAAACGATGAATATCCTCCTGCATGGATTTATGACCCTCGTCTGTTGTTTGCAAAATTGTTGATACTTGTTGAAGCGACTCCAAATCTTGATTTAATTTGTGTAGTACATCTTTTGTCTGCGAAGAAATATCCCCAACAGAGGAGGCAATATTTTCAATACTTTCATCTAGCTCATGCATCAATTGATCTGCTGCTACAATTTCCTCCTGCTGTATTTCTTGGAATTCAATCAGCTCTTTAATCGTATCTAATTGGGTATTATAGGTAATAATTTCACCTAAGCCATTCACAACAGAGCCTGCTTGAATTTCAATATAGGTTTCTACAATAATCTGTTGATCAATCGTTACTAAACTATCATAGGACAGCAAAACATCCAGCATTTTCTCTTGATCGCGTGAGAATTCCTTAACAATAAGCGGAATAATTAACTGATTAATCAATGTATAAGCAGAAATCATCCAGTTTGGCAGCACACCAATTTGGGCATGCACATAAGCAATTTTGCGTCGTTTAAATACATAATCTAAATCTAATTCATCATTAAACAGACTAATAAAATGCGAATCAAACAACCCTTTTAAGCGTTCTACGGATGAATGCGTATAAATAACATGATTAAACTCTGGTATTTCCAGTAAACGGTCATAAAAGTTATCGAGAATGTATTGACGATTATCCTCATAAATTTTGTGTAAAAATCTAACCGATTCCCTTCTAATTCGAGATAATGCTAAGAAGTCCAATTTTTCTTTAAAACGCTCATTAGCTTCAATATCTGAATTTCTTGTAGCTGAGAAATAATCATAATTTTGATTAACCTTCTTCCTCTTGAACATCACACCACTCCCATTTTAAATTTTAATGCAAAAATCCTAATATTGTAAATCCAAATAACTATCTTTCGTCACTGCCTTCAACCAATAAACACTTATATTTTACCAGTAATAGAAAAACAAAAATAGTTTCGAAAAAATCTTTATATAGAAAAACGCTAAAATCCTATAAGACTTTAGCGTTGGAAAGTATACTATTATTTACGATGCTAGCAATCGCAATCTTGCAGACTATCCAGTAGCTTTTCCATAAGAGCCAACTGTTCACATAGCGTTTGAATCATACATTGCAAAACAGGTATTAACTCTTGGCAAATACAAAATCTCAGTACATTTTGTGCAAGACGAATACCCCCTTGATGATGCACAATCATTTCTCGCAAATAGTTAATATTAATGCTATTAGATACTGGTGGCGCACACATTGCTTGGAACATTGCTTCAGTAATTTGCTGGTAAGCACACATATATTCATAGAGCTCACACTCTGAATTTTGGACAATACAGCATCGATTTTGTAGTGCCTCTAGACTATCAACTATTTCTTGATGTGTTTTAATAATATCTAATGCAAGATTTTGTACAGAAATATTTGTTGTATATCGCAAAACATTTTCTGACATTTTAATTGCCGCTATTTGATGTGGGATAATTTGCTTAATAAAGTTTTCTGAAATACTACATGTAATGGTTACATAGGTCATACCCTGCATCATTTTATTGAGGATTTGCTGGTATTCCTCTAAATATGCCTTTGTAACATTACTCAGCTCAATTGACTTAGCCATTATTAGACACACTCCTTTCAGAGTAATATATGCCTACTAGGTTGTTATGCGATAGACAGTTGTACCAATTTTTTCTACGGATAGCAATGTTTTGTGTACCGAAGAAACCTTCTTTATAAAAAACACTTATTGCAGAGTTATCATCATTTCACCATATAAAATAATTCATAATAAAAATGCTTTAAATGGGAGTAATTAATGATCCATCTAAAGCATTTTTATTTATTATAATTTTTTGTTTAATTGGGCCTCTAAAAAATGTTTACGCTCAAATGCTCGCTCTAAAAGCAATTGTTGTTCCTTCGCTTTCTTTTTTGCAAATAGTTTATGCATATCCTCAAGGGACATGAAGCCTTTATCCTTCGATACCATCCCTAAATCCATAACCATACGCATAATATCCAACTGACGCTTATTATCCTCTACATCCCTAACGCCATATCTTTCTGTTAATAGTACCGAAAAATCCCAATTTCGATCTTTAATAATAGCTTCTGTTAATCCTACATTTTGTTCATTTACGACTTCCCCTTGTTCTAGTAAATAGCAAAAGTCGAAATAGTGTATCGAAAATGAAACAGCCTCTTGACTTCGCTCTCCTGCATCAGCTATAAAATGTAAAAAAGCACGGTGTGTAGCATCAACTTTATCCGCAGATTGTTGCCAGCGTTCAATCTGTTCTTTTGTGAAGTTTTCTGAAAATACTGCATTCCTTCCTATTCGCAACCCAAATTTCCACTGAGCGCCATATTTATCTACTATAATTTCGCTCTCATCATTCTCTAATTGTATTTTAAAATTTTCATCTGTTTTTTCTACTGATTTCTTTGGTGCTGCCTGTATAGTTTGCTGTGCTGGATTAATGGATTGAATCATTATAATCACCCTTTCCTTAATTCTACCAAATTTATAATTTTCGGCTTATATTAAGCGCTCTATCAAAACTTATAGTTGATCTCCATTCTGCTATAAACACTTAAATCTTTAGAAGTTATACGGACGCCTTTCCAATTAATCGGTATCAAAACTAGAAATATTAAACAATATTTTATAATAAAAGGTGAATAATGTAAAACATCCATTAACTTTCATTGATATAAAGTTAAAATCATGCGTGTTGATTAACCTTTATTTTACAGAGAATCGCTTAGAATTCGTTGATTTCTGTTACAGGTGGACGCTTTCTGCGGGTGCGGCTTCAACTCATTTATTTCGGCAAATGCCGAAATAAATGGATTTTCAGCTCGCACTTTTTCCGCTAGAGTCGCCACCTTTCACGCCAATCAACGAGAGAATGCTTTAGACAAAGCGTTTTCCTTCTAACAACACGCAAATGAATAGCCAATATTTAGATAATCAACACGCTTGAGTTAAAATATTCCTAATAAAGAGTTATTACGAATGAATTATTAATTGCAATACTATTTGTAACAAGTATCACTTTTATTAATATTGGAAGTGCTGTTGCTACATCTGACCCAATTAAACCCACTCCAACTGCTTCTGCACCAGGTTTAATATAAATTGATATTAATGGGATTTCAAGCGATGGTATCAATTGGGAAATTTTTTATAATCAAGTAATTTACCGCGCTAATACAATATTCTCAACAGATGATGATGTTTATATCAGAGTAAGATATACTGGCTACTCAAATACTAATATTATCTATAATGGTACTCAGTCATTTAATAACAAAACAGCCGTAAACTATAACACTACATATATAACTTCTGGGAACATTGTTGTTGGTTTTGTACGTTATTATAAAATTCCTGTATCTGCTTTCACTGGTGGTTATTCTTTAAAGGTTTTAGGATTCAGCGTAAATGCTGGTCAACAAATTTGGAGTAATACTGTATCATTTTCAGTAGAGTAAGCAAAAATGCTTTAGATCGGTTATTATACCAATCTAAAGCATTTTTATTATATGTAATCGATTTCTTACAATGTTTACCTTTTATATAAAGCTCTGGCTAATTATTTTTTATAGTTAGCCAAACATTTTTGACAAATGCATTTCTGTCGTTCTCCCTCTACCTTCGTTAATAATTGCTGTGGAAAGTTCACCGTCATACACCAGCAATGCTCCTTCCCTTTTGCCACACCACAATGGTTTTCCTCTCCACATAATGGGCAGCCTTTTTCTTCACCTGACATTATGTCACCTCTTTCTATATTTTCTAACATTGTAACAGCCAAAAGGAGGAGCACTCCAGATGCATACTCCTCCTAATCGTTTATTACTGATGCTTGTGTATATCCTGCTTTACTTCCTCAATATCTGTATCACTATAAATAGCTGTTCCATGTCCGCCACTTTGAGCTAGCAGTGCTTTTACTTCATTATAGGATAAGCCGGCCTCTGCATTTTTTCGCTTTACTTCATCAATATTAGTACCCGCAGCAGTCAATCGTACTTCTTTATCCTGATTCATAGCATTTCCTCCTAGAGTTCATCTGGCTGCATTTCAATTAACTCATCGCCTTCTCGTTTGACTCGTTTATTGAGTTCTTCAATTGGAATGGCATCTACTGTTTGCATATCTTCATGTAAATCGAAAAGACTAATGGTATCAGATTCAACCATATCAGGCTTATCCTTACTGTTTAAATGCATAAATTGTTTCTTATCATCAGGCACTTTTTCTATATCCATTATATCACCCTCCTTTTCCTTTAATGTGTGTTATACGCCATAAATCATGTGTCTTTTCCTCATAAGCGCTAAAAATCCTGTATTTCGAAAGCCATTAAAGCCATTTTTCGCATATAGTAGAACAATCATCTTTTTACAGGAGGGAAAAACATTGATTCATACCGTTAAGGCTGGAGAAACTTTGTCCCAAATTGCACGAGATTATCGCACGCCATTGCAGTCCATTATTGCTGCCAATCCGGGAATTCAGCCTGATATTCTTTATATTGGTCAGCAAATTGTGATACCTGGTTTCCCGAATCCTGCCAGCATTCCTTATCACATTGAAATTTCTACTAATAATCGCTGGCTGCGTTTATATCACCATCATACACTGCAAAAGCAGTACCCTATTGCCGTTGGCCGTATGCTACATGAAACACCAATAGGCAGCTTTATTATTATCAATAAAGCGACAAATCCAGGTGGTCCATTTGGAACGATGTGGATGAGTTTATCAAAGGAGCATTATGGCATTCATGGCACCAATGATCCTAGCTCCATCGGCCATGCCGTATCACATGGCTGTATTCGCATGCAAAATAGAGATGTTGAAGAGCTCGCAAGCATTGTGCCGATTGGTACTGAAGTTATTATTCATCCATAGCATCTTTTCGTATAGGATAAAACATTCCAAGCTATACTACATAATGGCATTAGTTAGACATTTAGGAGGGAATGCAGTGTCCACAAAAAAGCAGCAATTATCCATATTCGCCCTAGGTGGCATTAATGAAATCGGTAAAAATATGTACGTCGTACAGTATTCAGATAGCATCATCATTATTGATTGTGGTGCAAAATTTCCAGATGAAACTTTACTTGGCATTGATTTAATTATTCCTGATATTAGTTATTTACTTGAGAATCAAGAAAAAATTAAAGCCTTAATCGTGACACATGGGCATGAGGATCATATTGGCGGTATTCCATATCTTTTAAAGAAAATCAATGTACCTGTTTACGCTACTCGCTTCACATTAGGACTAATTGAGCTAAAACTAAAAGAGCATAAGCTTTTAAGAGAAACCGATTTAATAGAAATTCATGCAGATATTACACTACAATTTGACCAAATGGCAGCTAGTTTCTTTAAAACCAGCCATAGTATACCTGATTGCTTAGGCATTGTTTTATCTACACCTGAAGGAAATGTTGTGCATACAGGTGATTTCAAATTTGATTTAACACCTGTTAATAATCAGTTTGCAGATATTCATAAAATGGCTGAAATTGGCTCGAAGGGAGTGCTTGTGTTAATTTCAGAAAGCACGAATGCAGAAAGATCAGGCTTAACTCCCTCTGAACAACTTGTTGGACAGCATATTGAGGAGGCCTTTTTACATGCAGAGCGTAAAATTATTATTTCCACCTTTGCCTCAAATGTGAATCGTATTCAGCAAATTGTCAACGCAGCTATACTCACTAATCGAAAGCTAGCCTTATTAGGCCGCAGTATGGTCAATGTTGTGGATGTTGCAATTGAACGTGGCTACTTAGATGTTCCAGATGATCTGCTAATTGATGCTCGCGAGGTAAAGTATCTCCCCCCTGAAGAAGTAGTAGTGCTCTGCACAGGGAGTCAAGGGGAGCCTTTAGCTGCACTTGCTCGCTTAGCGAATGGTAGTCATCGCGAGGTGAAAATTTTGCCAGATGATACGGTAATTTTAGCCGCATCCCCTATTCCGGGCAATGAAAAGGGTGTTTCTCGTATTGTCGATCATTTATTCCAGCTTGGGGCCAAAGTGATTTATGGCTCTTCTAGTCATACTGGAATGCATGTGTCAGGACATGGCTATCAAGAGGATTTAAAACTTATGCTAACATTTATGAAGCCTAAATTTTTTATTCCGATTCACGGTGAATTCCGTATGCTGCATCAGCATCGTTTATTGGCAGAAGCTATTGGTGTTGAAAAAGGGCATACATTTATCTTGAAAAATGGCGATGTCGTCGATATTGAACATTCAGAGGCTCGGCAAACACGTAAAATTCCAGCCGGGGATACTTATGTGGATGGTATAGGAATCGGTGAGGTTGAAGGCATTGTACTACGTGACCGCAAGCAGCTTTCAGAGGATGGCATGCTTGTTATTGTCTTAACATTAAATAAAGCAGATGGCACTGTTATTTCAGAGCCAGATACTATTTCACGGGGCTTTGTATATGCAAAGGATTTTGAGGAGCTATTAACAAAGGTCAACATGCTGACAAAGGAAGTTATTCATAAGCTACAAACAGAAAGCCGACCACAAATACATGTGTTGCGCCGAGAAATAAAAAAAGCTGTAGGACAATATTTATTTACTCAAACAAAACGCAAGCCCATGATATTGCCAATTATTATTGAAATTTAATAAGTCAGTGCGAAGAGTTTTTCCTTTGCTTGCGGGTATTCGCTCTGCTCGTGAGTATTCGCTCCAGCTTCGCGGGTATTCACTACAGCTCCGCGAGTATCTATTCTGCTCGCAGATTTTCGCTCCAGCTCTGCGGGCATTTACTCCCGCTTTGCTTCAGATAACTCTGCACTGACGTTATTTGCTTTATGTTTGCTATAGATTATTAAGTTTTTGACAAAAATTATGTTCATGTACATCTGCTAAAAATTGGTCATTAAAAATTTTATGTAGTATTTCCATATATAAATATTGTAGCTGCTCAAATCCTTGATGTAAGTTTCTAGATTGCTGATTTGCTTGTTGCGAAATATTGCTAAAATACCGTGGAAGCCCTTCGACTGCTGTTATTAAAAAATCCCGATTTGCTAGTAATTGTTGAATCCTATTTAACAGATGAACAACCTGATACTGAATTGCAATTGTTGGTAAATCAATGACGATCTGATAAATATTTTTCCCTTCTTTATTGAGCTGATACCACTTAAAAAAATGAAATAAATAATCACTTACAACAATCGATTCATTTGGTATGATGGCGATAATGCCACGACCAATACATAGCTCTGTTTCACATTGGTATATATTTGTGTCCTTTAAGTTTAGCTTAGTCACCAGTATGCTTTTAGCAGGTACTTGTAAAAATGAGTATTGCTCTTGTATAGAACGACTAACTTTCGGCAATGAATGAATACGACCTTTTCTAAATAATTGATTAAATGTTTCTTTCGTTATGAAAGGAGTTCCATCCCTAGTTAAATATTTGTCATTCATCATCATCTCGCCCATTTTAATTTCTGCTACCTCTTCTAATGAATAGCACTCCATCATATTTTCATCCCCCAATCTTATGTTGTAGTTGCTGACCATCAGCATAATGCTGTTTTCAAAATGCTTATTTAGTTGTTTCAATTAGGTCATTTGGCTAAGAAAAAGTATTACTCTAAAGATTGTACCATTTTAATGTAACATTTTCTCTATTATACCACTATAATAGTATAGTCATTTTAGTTGTTTTTCACTAGCTTTTAACATAGAGGTGAATCATATGTCAGATTTTTTAAAGCTAGTAGGTGAACAACTCCGTATTATTCGATTATCTAAAGGGCTAAGTCAGGAAGAAGTAGCTGAAAGAACAGGGAAATTAGGCTTTAGTAAAGGACGTATTTCCAATATTGAACATGGGCAATCCAATATAACGTTAAGTACATTGGAAACACTTATGAAGGCATTAGATATTTCCCCTGAAGAGCTTTTTAATTTTCAAAAATTATCTGGCGTTACTGATATTGAGGAAAAAAACCTCATGCTAGACATTCATCGCTCATTACTACGGGAACGTAACTTAGACGAGGTAAAATATGTAGTACGCATTACAAAGGATTTTTTAGATACGATTGATTCACAAACAAAGAAAAACAGCTCCAATGGTCAATAGCCTTGGAGCTGTTTCTTCCTATTCAACATTACATACCAAATTTCTGACGATAGCCACATTTTTTGCATAGCTCTTCTACAGCCTCTCTCCGTGAGAAGCCGTCTACAATACGATTAGCACGCTCCCCCTCTACAATTTCCGCAAAGGGTTTTTCATGGACATTGCCTAAATTAATAACACCTTCCCCATCTAGACAGCAAGGTACAACTGTACCATCTACTAAAATGGCTGCCTGACTACGCAATGCATGGCAAAAGCCTTTTCCCTCATCCTCAGGCGCTAATAGGCTTGGCCATCTAAATTCATGGTCTTGATTCAAATAAATATGAGGACCGATTTTAACCCCTTTACCGGGCTCTACCTTTTCTTCAATATGGTAATCCAAGCCATACTCGTTCTCTAAAATTTCTAATGTTTCCCGATTGCGACGTGCTGCAATGTCAGAAACATGATCCTTTTGTAAATTCCATAAACGATAAGAAATAATTGTGTTATATTCTCTAGAGTCACGTACAAAATCCAAAATATCCCCTAAATATTTCTCACGGTTTTCTGAACCTTCATGACCGTCAAAGCTATGTAAGGAGAAATTAATTTGACGTAATGCTGGCTTGCCTAATAATTTTTCACGATTCTTTTTAATAAGTGTACCATTTGTTGTAATATTGACTTTAAAGCCTTTTTCATGAGCAGCATCTAGCAGTTGGTCAATGCGTGGGTGTAAAAGTGGCTCCCCCTTTACATGCAAATAAATATATTTTGTATGTGGACGAATTTCATCTAATATATTATTAAATTGCTCCACTTTTATAAGCCCCTTTGCACGAGCTGTTGGTGGGCAGAAGCTACATGCTAAATTACAAACACTCGTTATTTCTATATATACCTTTTTAAATGTTTTCAACGTTTTTTCACCGTTCCAGTTCCGTAATTATTCAACTCTATTTTAACAAATTCGTAGATAAAAAACTTCTATCTGTTCAAATATCCTTTTAACAGATAGAAGCTTTTAGCTATATATGCCGTTTCGTGTTTTTGGTGCCATCATATGAGTATAGCATAGGTTTATTATCTACATAGGTTTCCAAATGCACAGGACGTCCCCATAGCTGATAAATATAAGGCAGTACATTTTCTAAATAACGAGGGTCCAGCTCCATGCCTTCATAGCCATGTACTAAATATAGCTCACCATTGCGTAAATAATCGCCATTTTTCACAACAATATATGGGAAGCCGCCATTCACGCGCATCGATACAAGCTGATCTCGTACTATTTCATGGTCTTTATCTGTAATACGATAGTCATTGCCCTTTTTTTGGAATAAATATAAATCTTCTCGTTTTGCCAAATCTTTTGTTAAATAGTTGCGGATAAAGGAAATATCAGATTCAATTTCCCGCACCTCAAATATTTTATCGCGCCCAGAGTTTGGCTTTACCCCTAGCTCCTTCATCTCCTCAGTAGGGTGATCGTAGCGATATTCAATATCCTCAAAAATTTTAATGCCCAGATAATATGGGTTAATGGATGTTTTTGATGGTTGCACGACCCCTGCATTTAATTTAGCATACTCAATCGTTTCTGCAGTTGTTAGATGCAACTCACGCATAATTCGTTGATGCCAAAAGGATGCCCAGCCCTCATTCATAATTTTCGTTTCTAGCTGGGGCCAAAAATAAAGCATTTCCTCACGCATCATTGTTAAAATATCTCGCTGCCATTCCTCCAGCTCGCGACTATACTCCTCTAAAAATAATAATAAATCCTTTTCGGGCTTTGGCGGAAAATGCTTTAAACGTCGCTTTGCTGGCTTATAGACCTTTTCTTTTTCCTCGATGCTCCATAAATCATCATATAAGGAGCGTGTTGGCAGCTTTTCCTCCTCCTGCTCATCCTCATCGCTCCAAGATAGCTTTGGTCGTACAAGTGAGGGGTCAATATGCTCTTGAATGGCTAAGACTGCATCCAAAAAACGCTCAACCTCATCCTTGCCATACTCCCTTTCATAGCTAGCAATGCGTTCAGCCGTGGCAGTCATGCTCTCCACCATATCTCTTCGTGTATTTGAAAAACGAACATTATTTTTGAAAAAATCACAATGCGCTAATACATGGGCAATAATTAATTTATTTTGTGTTAATGTATTTGTATCCAGTAAAAATGCGTAGCACGGATTGGAATTAATAACAAGCTCATAAATTTGACTAAGCCCTAAATCATATTGAAGCTTCATTTTATGAAACTGCTTACCAAAGCTCCAATGTGAAAAACGTGTAGGCATGCCATAGGCTCCAAATGTATAAATAATATCTGCTGGACAAATTTCGTAACGCATCGGATAAAAATCTAAGCCAAAGCCTGAGGCAATTTCAGTAATTTCATCAATGGCTCGATGAAGCGCTTTTGTATCCATTGTACGCCTCCTCCTTTGAACGTGATACTGACCTTACTCTTCATTTTTTTTAAAAAAGCTTTTTAACGCATCATAGACATCACCTTTTTTACGCAAAATATGGTATCTAAACTTGGGATCATCTATTTTTTTATACGTATACATTAATGTTGAAAAACGATTATGCTGATTGACCTCCCCATAGCCAAACATACTGGACACATCCATTAGCTCTCCAACAAGCTTTAAACACTTCTCATTATCCATTGAAATATTTTCACCATCTGAAAAATGCACAGGATAAATATTGTAGCGTGAAGGGTGATACTTCTCCTGAATTAACTCTAATGCCTTTTTATAAGCAGATGAGCAGATTGTTCCGCCACTTTCACCCTTTGTAAAAAACGCCTCCTCTGTTACGACCTTTGCCTCTGTATGGTGTGCAATAAATTCTATTTCAACGGTTTCATATTTTGAACGTAAAAACTTTGTCATCCAAAAGAAAAAGCTGCGTGCACAATATTTTTCAAAAGCTCCCATCGAGCCACTTGTATCCATCATCGCCAGCACAACTGCTTTAGATTCTGGCTTCTCAATCTCATCCCATGTTTTAAAACGCAAATCATCATTATGAATAGGTGTTATTTGTGGCTTGCCCTGCATCGCATTGCGCTTTAATGCATTTAAAATTGTGCGCTTTTTATCAACATTGCCCATTAAGCCTTTTTTGCGAATATCATTAAATTCTATTTTTTCCGTTTTAATATCTGCCTTTTCTTTCTGCTGCAAATTCGGTAGCTCTAATTCGTGAAATAACACATTTTGAATTTCCTCAATGCTTACTTCCGCTTCATAGTAATCTTGACCAGGCTTGTCACCGGCTTCTTTGCCATTGCCCTGCCCCTGATTGCCCTTGCTGCCATCACGCGCCACAACATCCCCAATATTACTATCACCTTGTCCTTGCCCTACATGCTTAGAGTTATCATAGTTATAACGAATTTTATATTCATCTAGGGAACGTATTGGGATTTTAATAACCTCACGACCATTGGACATTACAATGCTTTCTTCACTGACTAAATCAGGTAAATTATTTTTTATCGCATCTTTTACTTTCTCCATATGTCGCTGTTGGTCTTGGTGCCCTTTACGATGGAGGGACCAATTTTCCTGAGAGATAACAAACCCCTTATTTTCGTGTTCAGTCATTTTTATCCTCACCCATCTATTAAATTCACTTTTTCTATCCTATGCTTGAAAGCCACGTTCTTGAACTTTTTTCGTAAAATCAATTCTGATAATAAAAGGAGTGCCCTTAAAATCGGACACTCCTATCTAGCTTAGGTCTTTAGCGATTAAGCAAGCTGCCTACATATTGCAGCAATTCATTGGCAGATGTTGTGTTGTAGCCATGCTCATCCACAAGCCTTGCCACAACCTCATTAATTTTCTTAAGCTGTGATTCATCAGGCATTTTTGAAGAGGTTGTAATTTTCACAACATCTTTTAAATCAGCAAATAATTTCTTTTGAATCGCTTCTCGTAATCTTTCATGAGAATTATAGTCAAAACGCTTGCCTTTTCGTGCATAGGCAGAAATGCGAATAAGAATCTCCTCACGAAATGCCTTTTTAGCATTTTCTGAGATGCCAATTTGCTCCTCAATCGAGCGCATTAATTTTTCATCAGGATTCATTTCCTCACCAGTGAGTGGATCGTAAAGTTTATGCTTATTACAAAATGCCTCTACATTATCGAGATAATTATTCATCAATGTTTTAGCCGATTCCTCATATGAGTAGACAAATGCCTTCTGCACCTCATTTTTAGCAATTTCATCATACTCTTTCCGTGCCACTGCAATATAATTCATATATTTTTCGCGATCCTCTTGAGAAATGGAAGCATGCTGATCCAGGCCATCCTTTAGTGCTCGTAAAACATCTAATGCATTAATGGATGGTACTTCTTTACGAATAATCGCAGAAGAAATACGGTTAATAATATAGCGTGGATCAATGCCGTTCATGCCTTCGTTCGGAAACTCTTTTTTCAGCTCCTCCAAGTCAACGGAATTAAATCCCTCCACATTTTCTCCGTCGTACAAGCGCATTTTCTTAATTAAATCCACACCTTGCTTTTTCGGTACTTCCAATCGAGTGAGAACCGAAAAGATTGCTGCGGCCTTTAAAGCATGCGGTGCAATATGGACATGGGACATATCGCTCTCTTTAATCATCTTTTCATAAATATGCTCTTCCTGACTCACCTTTAAGTTATACGGAATTGGCATCACAATAATACGAGAATGCAATGCTTCATTCTTTTTATTAGAAATAAACGAGCGATATTCTGTTTCATTTGTATGAGCAACAATTAACTCATCTGCGCTAATTAACGCAAATCTGCCTGCTTTAAAGTTCCCCTCCTGTGTTAAGGATAATAAATTCCATAAGAATTTTTCATCCAGCTTCAGCATTTCTTGGAATTCCATCATACCTCGATTCGCCTTATTCAGCTCTCCATCAAAGCGATATGCACGAGGGTCAGACTCTGAACCAAATTCACCAATCGTTGAAAAATCAATGCTTCCTGTTAAATCTGCAATATCCTGTGATTTAGGGTCTGATGGTGTAAATGTTCCAATGCCTACACGTTTATCCTCTGAAAAAGTAATACGTTCAATCATCACATTTTCAATACGTCCATCATATTCCTTTTCAAGACGCATCGTATTTAAAGGTGATAAGCTCCCCTCAATTCGTATACCGTATTCTTCAAAAAAGTCGTTACGCAAATGATGTGGAATTAAATGCAACGGGTCTTCATGCATTGGACATCCTTTAATGGCATAAACTGCGCCCTCATCTGTGCGCGAATATTGCTCTAACCCTCGCTTTAACAAGGTAACAATTGTTGATTTACCACCACTAACAGGTCCCATTAATAATAAAATACGCTTTCTAACATCTAACCTGCGTGCTGCTGGATGGAAATATTCCTCCACCAACCTTTCAATTGCTGATTCAAGCCCAAAAATTTCATGTCCGAAAAATTTGTACATTTTTTGCCCATCGCGTTCCTCTACACCAGCACTTTTTATCATATTGTAGACGCGTGAATGGGCTGTTTGAGCAACTTCAGGTCTTTCCCTAATAATGTTTAAATACTCTGCAAATGTTCCTTCCCACTTCAGCCTATTTTCTTCTTCGCGATAGTTTTTCACTTTATCTAAAATGTTAATAGCCTTCCCTCCATTCAGGGCTTGATTTATAACATACTATGAAGGAAATGACATGATGATACCCATTACTTTTTCTTTCCTACAGTTTCTTCTTATCCATTCTTGTTTAAAGTTGTCCCAAACACTTGTGAAATCAGGCTAAAACTACATTTATAATTAATTAAGGGAATATTTTTGCTTAGCAAAAGTGACATACTTTATTCATTCATGCACATAGGCAGCACGTCTGTTAGTATGTATTTTTTCCACTAATAAGCTTGCTGAATGAAGATAAAAATTTCGGTTATTCTAACGTTAGAAAGGAGGTCCATCATTGTATCGCCATTGTCAATTTCTTTTATTGTTCATGCTGTTAGGGGCGTTTTTGTGCCCAATTCCCTCTTTCGCAAAGGAGGAGCTTACAGAAGCAGAACTTTTACAGCAGCGTATGTCCTATTATGTACAATTTGATGAATTACTCATTCCTTGGCATTTTTTAGCCGCTATCGACCAATATGAAAGAAATCTACAATCCGTTCGTAAAGATATTCCAACAAGAGATGGCTATTTGGCTATCCAATTTTCAGATGAATATTGGTCAGGAGCATTAAACCCTATAAAAGAAGATACAAATCCTGAAACCATTAGCTACTTTGGAGGAATGGGCTTAGATGGAAATAATGATGGTATTGCAAGCCCACAAGATGATGAAGATGTTATTTTCTCGATGGCTAGCTATTTAGGCAAATTTGGCAACACAGATGAAGACTTTAAATTAGCGTTATGGGAATATTACGGCAGCGAAGAAGCTGTTAATCAAATTGTGACGATTTCGACATTATACAGGCACTTTAAAACAACAGAGCTGGATGACCATACCTTTCCAGTTAGCATTCAGTCTAATTATAGCTACAGGGGCACATGGGGAGCAAATAGAGGCTGGGGTGGACGTCGTATCCATGAAGGCACAGATATTTTTGCAAACTATGGAACACCTGTCTTATCTACCTCATATGGCATTGTTGAGATAAAAGGCTGGAATCAATTTGGTGGCTGGCGTATTGGTATTCGTGACAATCATAATTCCTATCATTATTATGCCCATCTTGGTAGCTATCATAAGGATATTGAAGTAGGTACAATTGTAAAGCCAGGCACTGTTCTTGGCTATGTTGGCAGCTCTGGCTATGGTAAAGAAGGAACATCTGGTAAATTCCCTCCACATCTGCACTATGGTATTTACAAATTTAATGGCAGAACCGAATGGGCATTTGACCCATATCCTTCCTTATTACAATGGGAGCGTCAGGCAAAAAATCAAAAACAATAAATGGATTTTATTAAGAGCACTTCAAGCATTTTGCTGAAAGTGCTTTTTTAATAAACATATCTCAAAAAGGTATCAAATAGTTGTTATACTACTATATATTTTTGATTATTTATGGAATTGTATAAGCGAAACTATTATACTAAAAAACTATTTTCAATAAAGTTCTTAAGTATTCATAAAAATAGGTATAAAATAATAATTATTATTGATCAATATGCTCTATATGGAATAAGTAATGAGGTGGGAACATGAAAAGGATTTTCCAATTTAAAACACTGAAAGCTCGCATTTTAAGTGCATTTATACTTTTATTAACAATTGTCATTAGCTTTACAAGCTACACTTATATTTCCAATACAAATATGGAAAAACAAGCGGAAAGCTTAGTACAGGAAGATTTAATTGTCTTAAATGCAAGTAAGAACTTAGCACTTTCTATGAGTGTTCGTTTATCAGCAGCCTTTAACTTTATCTCAACAGGTGATATAGCTCATAAAGAAACATTTAATGATTATCGTGCAATGGCTGGTGAGGAGCTAAATAACCAGCTACAGCAATTTAAAGTTTAATGAAAAATAGCAAGCGGGTGTTTCAAAAGTCGTTTGAAACACCCACTTGCTATTGCCATTGTCGAATAGGAACCCTTTCCAATTCATGGCGCTTAATAATAACGCTAATCTTTTGAAACCATTGCTCACATAGTTCCAATGCTTCCTCATATTCATCTGTATCCCTTTCAATTGGATGGTCACTATTTTCCATAAATATATATTCAACAATAGGGGCTGCTAGATGATCCACAACTAGCTTTAATGATAGCTGTGAAACTGTATCTTCCTCCTCAAGCTCCTCCATTTCATCTAATAATGAGCTACCTATTAAATAGTTTTTCGCTTTTCGTATAGTTGCTTCATCCTCCACCACTGCTACCTCATATATTTTATTAAATGGAATTTCTATTACTTTGAGCGGGTCATCCAATGCTTCTCGCTGTGCTACAATCAGCATATTCGTTTGCTCATTTAACAATAAAGCATGTAAAACATCCTGTGATATTGTGCATTGTGTATGAGGAATAGCTGTTATCTCTGCCTCACTTGCCTCCCGCATATTCGCTAAATGCTGCATTTCACTATAACGCGCTTTTATATAACGCACGCTGCCTATACCAACTAAAGCTATACCAATGATAAAAAAGAGCTGCTGAATAATCATCAGCTCAATAGCATTTGCTAGAACAAGATAGATAATCCCCAATAAAATGAAAAAAATAATTTTCATTGCTCTCCCGCCCTTAAGTAAGATAATTGCTAGAAAAAATCCTGTGATATACTAGCAATCATATTCTTAAGACTATCTTTTCATACTTCTTTGCTACAAAAAAAGACATCGAGATTGAATTTCTCGATGTCTTTCACTCACTTACCCCTAAGTGTTTGAATATATTATACGTTTTGTGTTACAAGGAGCACTGATGGTATAAAGGATAGCGCAAACATCGCTACATACCATAGTGACGTACGACGTAATGAAAAACGAACTTTTTTACGTTCTGCATAAAAAATATCTAACATAATTGCAACAATAAAAGGCATTGTAATACATGCAATAGCTACTAATAAGATGTCAAAATAAATCATACAAGCACCCCTTTATTTGTGAACACTTTTCATCTTTTTTGTGAACATTTTGTGATAAGTCAATTGTACATAATTCCGTCACAAATTGTCAACAATTTTTAAAGAAAAAAGGATGCTTTTAGATTGACAAGTATATTAGTCTCTATATTTATATGTTAAGCCTCTTAAAAAATTGCGTACAAAGCGATCACCGCATTCTTTATAATTGCGATGGCTCGGGTTTCTTAAAATAGCCCCTAGCTCGCTTTTCGAAACATTCACACCACCCTCATATAAAATATCAAGCATATCTTCACTTGTTAAAGCTAAAGCAATTTTTACTTTCTTTAACAGCATATTATTTGGGCTTTCTTTTCCTGTAACAGGTGCTGGCCCTTCAGCCTGTCCTTCTGCTGTTTTTTGAGGTCCACGTTTAAATGTAATAAAGCCATTTAAAAAGGCCTCAAGCATTTTATTATTACATTTAATGTATACTTCTGGTGCTTCTTCCTCATCATTTACTTTAATCAGCATATTTAACACATCTTCTTTTGTGTAGTCCAGACCACCTAGCTTAAAAATTTTCACCATCTCTGTATTTTTTATATCGAATGCATAGCGTAAACGAATTAATATATCATTATTCGTCATAAATTAGTTCCTCCTTTTATTCAATCAATTACGCCCTAGCGTAATTGTACCTGTCGCTAATGCTTTCAGTACATAAAGCATCTGCCGCCAGGGCTTTTATCTTGGTTCAGTGGACATTTGGACATCCACTGAGCCAAGATAAAGAATCAGGCTTAATTATAACAGAGAGCTTCATGCTTTCCACAAGTTGTTGTGATTAACAATTAGCGTGTGTCTTTCCTTCTTTTTAAATGTATGAAAAGTATCACATCGTCCATTCTAAATTTGAAGGAGGTGACAATCATGGCTAATACGAACCGTAGTTCCAACAAACTGCAAGTACCTGGTGTTCAAGAAGCTGTCGATCAAATGAAATATGAAATTGCTCAAGAATTTGGTGTACAGCTTGGTCCTGAAGCATCTTCTCGCGCAAATGGCTCCGTTGGGGGAGAAATTACAAAACGCCTTGTAGAAATGGCTGAAAAACGCTCAAAAGGTTTATTATAAAAATAACAAGAACGAATCCCAACGGTAATGTGGAATTCGTTCTTTTATCATTTATCAGATTATGCGATTTGCATCGCCTTGTCTGAGCTTTTCAATGTCAACATCACAACAAAGGAAGTGCAATATAGCGCCGCTAAGTAAATCATTGCTATTGTCATATCGTAGTTTTGTAAAATATAGCCGACGAAAATTGGAGAAAAACCACCTATTGCTCGGCCAAAGTTAAAGATTGTATTGGTTGCTGTACTGCGAATTTGTACAGGATAGAAGCTACTAATTAATGCACCATATCCGGCAAACATCCCATTCGAGAAGAAGCCTACAATAGCGCCTCCCATTAATATAGCAATTGCTCCTGTTGCAAAGGAGTACAGAAATACTGCACAGGCAGAAGCAAGTAAAAAGACACCAAAGGCACGCTTTGCACCAAATTTATCCATAAATCTACCGAATGTCAGCATCCCAATAATCATGCCAACTGCGGTACTAATTGTCCACAATGCTGAGCTTGATACAGATAACCCTTGTGATTGCTGTAGCATAGACGGCAACCAAATCATTAAGCCATTGTAGCCTGCAATTTGAACAGTAGCCATTAAAATAAGCGAAAGTGTCGTTACTGCTATACGAGGTGTGGCGAATAGCTGTGTTAATTTTCCTTGCTCTTGCTTTTTATGTTGCTTGCTCTGTGCTGCTAACCATTCTGGTGATTCTTCAAGATTTCTACGTACAATAAAGGCAAAAATAACAGGGAATACACCAATAAAGAATAATGCTCTCCATCCTAAATGCGGTAAAATAATCGCACTTAATAATGCCGCTAAAATAACGCCATATTGTGCTCCTACACTTACATAAGAGGAAGCTCGTCCCTGCTTATTCTTTGGCCAAGCCTCAGCAACAAGTGCCATACCAATACCATACTCTCCACCAGCACCTAAACCAGCAATAAATCTATAGATATAAACTTGTTCAATATTTGTGGCTAGTCCTGTTAAAGCCGTACCAATGGCAAATAATATAATCGTATATGTAAATACTTTTACTCGTCCATATTTATCTGCTAGTATACCGAAAATAATACCGCCTAATAGCATACCAATATTTGTAACTGAAGAAATCATTCCTCCTGTTGCAAGGTCGATATTAAACTCTGCAATAATCATTGTCATCGCAAAGGAAATAAACATAATGTCCATTCCTTCTAAGGTTAATCCCGCTACTGAAGCGACAACCGTTTTCTTACGATAATCCATTCCTTCTAGCCTCCCATTTTCTAGTTGTCTATCTCTTTTAGTGAATGGATTATAGCTGTCTTGTCCATTCTCTTTTGGAGCCTCACTGGACCTCCATTAAAAGAGTAACAATATAAAAGCCCTTCTGTCACAGAGGACAAAAGGGCATGCCAAAGCAAAGATATTCATTCGTCTAGAAAATACCAATTAGCCCTTTTCAGCCTCTCTGGACCGTCTTAAAGGAAATTTTATATCGTTCAATTATACCGTTCTACATTCTATAAGATTACGAATGAAAAAGCAATGGTTGAATAGTGGAAATTAACTTTGTTCTTCAATAAAAAGGCAAATCTCTATCAATTAATTTGCTTACTTAAATGCTTGCGCTGCGGCAACAGCCTTTTTCCAGCCTGCATAAATATTGTCACGATGCTCATCACTCATATTTGGTGTAAATTGATGATCTAAATTCCAATACTTACCGATTTCCTCTGTCGAATGCCAATAGCCTACTGCTAAGCCTGCTAAATAGGCTGCACCTAAAGCTGTTGTTTCATTGATAACTGGACGATCAACAGGAACATTTAATAAATCTGCTTGGAATTGCATTAAAAAATTATTTGCTACAGCTCCACCATCTACACGCAATTTTGCTAATGGAATATTAGCATCTGCCTCCATCGCTGCTAATACATCCTTTGTTTGATAGGCTAATGATTCTAGTGTCGCACGTACAAAATGCTCCTTTGATGTCCCGCGTGTTAAGCCAAAGACAGCTCCTCGCACATCAGAATCCCAATACGGTGTTCCTAAACCAACAAATGCTGGGACAACATACACACCATCTGTTGACTCTACACGTGCTGCATATTGCTCCGATTCACTGGCATTACGGAACATACGCAAGCCATCACGCAGCCATTGAATCGCTGAGCCTGCCACAAAAATACTACCCTCTAAAGCATAAGTTACTTTACCATCTAAGCCCCAAGCTAATGTTGTCAATAAGCCATTGTTTGACTTCACTGCCTTTTCACCTGTGTTCATTAACATAAAGCAGCCTGTGCCATATGTGTTCTTCACCATACCTTCCTCAAAGCAAGCCTGACCGAATAATGCAGCTTGTTGGTCACCAGCAGCACCTGCAATTGGAACAGCAGAGCCAAAGAACAATGCCTCCTCTGTATAGCCATAAATTTCAGAGGAAGGACGTACTTCTGGTAGCATGGAGGCAGGAACAGTTAAAATTTCTAATAGTTCCTCATCCCACTTTAAATCGTAAATATTGTACATTAATGTACGAGAAGCATTGGAATAGTCTGTTACATGTGCTTTACCACCTGATAGCTTCCAAATTAACCATGTATCAATTGTCCCGAATAATAGCTCTCCTGCCTCAGCTTTTTCACGCGCTCCCTCAACATGATCTAAAATCCATTTCACTTTTGTACCAGAGAAGTAGGCATCGATTAATAAGCCTGTTTTATCACGAAACAAATCATTGTAACCGCTTTCCTTTAATTGCTCACAAATATCATTCGTTTGACGTGATTGCCAGACAATTGCATTATAAATAGGCTTACCAGTATTTTTATCCCAGACTACTGTTGTTTCACGTTGGTTTGTAATACCAATACCTGCAATTTTGCTTGAATCCACATCTTTTTCTGATAACACGGTTGCAATACAAGATAGGATAGATGACCAAATTTCCTCTGCATGGTGCTCTACCCAGCCTGCCTGCGGAAAATACTGCTGGAATTCTTGCTGTGCTGTGTGTACGATTTTGCCATTTTCATCAAATAAAATAGCTCTTGAGCTTGTTGTACCTTGGTCTAACGCTAAAATATATTTTTTCTCTGACATAGAAATCCCTCCAAATAAATTAATTTTCAACTTGAACATTCTTTACAGTTATTTGTGCCCCTATAAAAATAGTAACAACAATCACTGCAACAATCCAAAATGCTATACTATTTTTTCCCTCAAATATTTGTTGGAAAAATAAAGCACCAAATGTACCACCAATAATCGGACCGACCACTGGAACCCATGCGTATCTCCAGCCTGAGTCACCTTTACCCGAAATCGGTAACAGGAAATGGGCAATACGTGGACCTAAATCACGAGCTGGGTTAATTGCATAGCCTGTCGGACCACCTAAAGCCATTCCAATCACAACAATTAACATACCAACTAAAAACGGATTTAAACCATCTGTAATCGTGTTTGTACCTAACGCTAAAATACCTAATACTAAAATAAATGTTCCTATCATTTCTGATAATAGATTTGATAACGGATGCTTAATAGCCGGCATTGTAGAAAATGGTGCTAATTTTGTATCTGCATCTGCTGTTGCCTGCCAATGTGGTAAATACATAAAGTAAACAAGTGTTGCCCCTAAAAATGCACCAATCATTTGTGCTGCAATATATGCTGGTACATCTGCCCATGGAAAATTACCAATCGTAGCAAGGGCAATTGTTAGTGCAGGGTTTAGGTGAGCACCACTGACTCCTCCTACTGCATAGGCTGCCATTGCAACAGCAAGACCCCATGCAAAGGTAATCACAATCCATCCACCACCAAAGCCCTTCGATTTATTGAGCACTGCTCCTGCTACAACACCACCGCCAAATAAAATAAGAATCATTGTGCCGACCAGCTCAGCTGTAAACGTAGACATAGTTAAGTCCCCCTTTGTGATAATAGCCTATGGAAAACAAAAAGGAACCCACATTTAATCAAACTACACGTAAACATGTAGATGAACAAATGTGGGTTCCTTTTCCTAACCACGCGCTTATGAACTTATGTTCATTTTAGAGATAAAAACATACATAGTCAACTATTTTTTGAAATTTTCCCATAATTTTTTATTAGATGTTGTAACAGCGATAGCACCTCCAGCTAGTGCTTCTTCAATATTGTCCACTGTACGTACTAAACCACCTGTAATGACAGGAATTTGTGTGCGCTCATAGATTTCTTGAATCATAGACGGAATAATGCCTGGTAATAGCTCAATATAATCTGGCTGTGCTGTTTCAATCATTGAATAGCTTTTTTCAAGTGCAATCGTATCAATCAAAAACACACGTTGAATCGCCATAATTCCACGAGCCTTGGCTTTCATTAGCATATTGGAGCGCGTTGAAATAATACCAGCAGGACGAATATCATTACATAAAAAATCTGCTGCAAAATTATCTGTTTTTAAACCATGAATTAAATCAGCATGAATAATTAATTTTTTGCCATGCCGAGTTGCCTCACGCTTTAAAGACATCAATAGGCTAATATGCACCTCTAATAAAACAATATACGTGAATGGGCTTGCTATTATTTCGTCAAACTGCTTAACTGTACGTGCAGCTGGAATTACCTGTTGATTATCAAAATGCATACCGTTCCCTCCTCCCTTACTCGTGGTCATCCTATATAATGTTTCATTATAGCGCAGTTGTCGCCCGTCTGATTTCTTTATTGACATCTTCTTCATATTGTTTACGTTGCACTGCTGTCCAGTTGAGTTGCTTTGCCATCTCATCTAAAATACCCTCTTTATATTTTTGAACGATGGCAATTTGAAAGAACATATATCCTGTACGGCGAATGATAAAATCATTCGGATGAATAACCATTTCATGATAAATACCATACATTAATTGTGCATACAGCCATGATGGTAAAATTGAATGTCCTTCCTTTACATAATTAAAGACAATATCTACATTGCTTCCATAATGCTGTGTTAAAAATTTCGCCTCTTTCTCAGATAACCCTATTTTCTTGCCTAATCTTGTACGGTCATATAAGAAGGCATATAATTTCTTTGAACCGCCAATATTACCACCAGAAATCGGAATTTTTTTTGTTGTACATGGTGAAGATTTAATGCCAAACCGTTGCTCTAGTTCTTGTGTAATCGTATTTAATACCGTTTCAGCCATTTTACGATAGCCTGTTAATTTCCCACCTGCAATTGTTACAAGACCTGATGGCGATACCCATACCTCATCCTTACGAGAAATTTCAGACGGGCTTTTTCCGTCCTCATGAATCAATGGGCGAACACCTGCCCAGCTCGATTCAATATCTGCATCTGTCACCTTTACATTTGGAAACATATAATGAATGGCATTCATAAGATAATCACGATCCTCTTGGTAAACATCCATATTGCGAGCATCGCCCTCATAAAATGTATCCGTTGTTCCCACATATGTTTTTCCTTGACGAGGAATAGCAAATACCATGCGACCATCTGGTGTATCAAAATAAACAGCTTGTTTTAATGGGAATTTTAATTCATCAAAAACAATATGCACACCTTTCGATAAAATTAAATGCTTACCAGCTTGCTCACCTTCAATTGTACGCACTTCATCCACCCATGGCCCAGCAGCATTCACCACTGCCTTTGCACGAATATCAATTGTCTGATCTGTTATAATATCCCTTGCTACAATGCCATTGATTTTTCGCTGTTCATTATATAAAAATTTTTCAGCTTTCATATAATTCATACATGTTGCGCCTTTCTCTATCGCTGCCTTTGCCACCTCAATCGTTAAACGCGCATCATCGGTACGATATTCCACATACATTCCACCGCCAAGTAAGCCCCTTGTTTTTACTAATGGCTCCTTCTCAATGGTTTGCACTGCATTTAACATATAACGACGCTCAGCACGTTTGACGCCTGCTAAAAAGTCATAGACACGCAGACCAAGATTTGTAGAATATTTACCAAATGTTCCACCCTTATGAAAAGGTAGCAGCATCCAAACAGGTGTTGTCACATGTGGACCATTTTCATAAACAATGGCACGTTCCTTTCCTAACTCTGCTACCTCTTTTATTTCAAATTGCTTTAAATAGCGTAAACCGCCATGTACTAATTTTGTTGAACGGCTAGATGTACCTGCTGCAAAATCCTGCATCTCTACTAATGCTACGGAAAGACCACGAGCAACAGCATCCAGTGCAATACCGCAGCCTGTAATACCGCCACCAATTACTAATAAATCATATTCTCTCCCCTGTAGCTCCTCTATTATTTGTTGTCGTTGTAACGCTGAAGCTGTACTCATACGTTATTTCCTCCTTCATCATTTTTAAAGATAAAAAAAGACCATCAAAAGCATATGCACACTAGGCACATATGTTTTTAATGGTCTCTCAGTTACTCAAACCTGCTATTAACTTACTTTTTATTGTAATATGCATATTTAAAAAAGGCAAGTTGCTATTTAAGCAATGGAGGAAATATGCCCGCTTACTAACTTCCGAAAGTAGCTAACAAAGTCGTTTTTTCAATAATTTGAAACTAAATACATATTGGAACGTAAACTTACTTAACAAATCATAACTATGTAAAGAAGGATGAGTTAGATGAAGGAATGGTGGCAAAGAAGAAAAAATAAAACACGAAAAAGCAAAAAGAATGCTAGCGATTCTACATTTTTTGATTTCGTTTTTGATGTACTATTTTGGCTACCAGAACTCATTTTCTTGCCTTTTAGAATCATCTTCTGGTTACTTAGAGCCTTAGGTAGATCACTTTGTAGTATTTTTGATTTTTTCTAACATAAAAATACAGCTTTTATAGCAGAGAAAAGGAGTGGTTAATGCTTATCTCCACCCCTTTCCTATTAATTATGCTTCATTTTTACTAGTCATTCAGCATTATCGGCTTCAAAGCTATCCAGCAATGCACGCACTTCATCTGTTGATTTGGTGTGCATTAATTGATTTCTTAATTCACCAGCGCCGCGAAAGCCTTTGACATAAATTTTAAAGAAACGATGCAGCCCAGAGATGGAACGTGGTAGCTCTTCTGCATACTGATCTTGGAGATCAAGCTGCAGTCTTAAAAGATCAAGATACTCTTTTCTGCTATGCTCTTTTGGTTCCTTTTCAAAGGCAAAAGGATTTTTAAAAATACCTCGTCCAATCATCACACCATCAATGCCATATTGCTCTGCAAGCTGTAGCCCTATTTGACGGTCAGAAATATCCCCATTAATTGTTAATAGTGTATTTGGTGCGATACGGTCACGTAGTTTTTTAATTTCTGGAATTAACTCCCAATGGGCATCAACCTGGCTCATTTCCTTTCTCGTCCGCAAATGAATCGACAGGTTGGCAATATCCTGCTTGAAAATATGTGTGAGCCACTCCTCCCACTCATCCACATTTGTGTAACCCAGCCGTGTTTTTACGCTAACAGGCAGCCCGCCTGCTTTTGCTGCTTGAATAAGCTCTGCTGCAACATCTGGACGTAGAATCAGACCACTGCCTTTCCCTCTCGACGCCACATTTGGTACAGGGCAGCCCATATTAATATCAATGCCCTTAAACCCTAGCTCTGCCATGCCAATGCTCATTTGACGGAAATAGTCGGGGTTATCTCCCCAAATATGTGCCACCATTGGCTGTTCATCTTCTGTAAAAGCTAAACGTCCACGCACACTTTTCATTCCCTCTGGATGACAATAGCTATCTGAGTTTGTAAACTCTGTGAAAAATACATCTGGTCGTCCAGCAGCACTGACTACATGACGAAAAACAACATCTGTTACATCCTCCATCGGTGCTAATACAAAAAATGGTCGTGGCAAATCACGCCAAAAATTATCTATCATTGTCAATTCCAATCCTTTCACTATGGGTACGAGGTCAAAAATACCCATCTTCTTTTACTCTTATATCATGCTTCATCACTTCTTATCAAATATAAGTATATGGGATATTTATAATTTGAGAAAATTGCATGAAAAATAGCCCTCTGATCAATTGCTTGATCAAAGAGCTAAGCTTTTCACATATTAAAGTAGCGTCGGTTGTCGGATTTGACTACTATTGTGATACCTTAAATTGATTAACAGCCTCACTTAATTTATCACTTAATTCTACTAGCGTTCCAGCTGCATCTGTTACAGATTGGATGGCACGAAGCTGTTCATCTGTTGAAGCACTCACCTCTTCACAGGCTGCTGCTGTTTCTTGTGAAGTTGCTGCCATTGCTTGAATTGTTTCAGTAACATCATCCTTGTGTACCGCTACTTTTTGAATTTCTTCATACACTGAGTCGATAGAATCCTGCATTTCTGACATAAGCATCGAGATTTCACCAAAGGTTGTTTCAGTGGCATTGACAACGTTGCCTTGTCGTAGGAAGTTTTCACGCGTTTCGCTCATCTGCTGTGTAACAAGTTGGGATTCCACTTGCAGCTCTTGAACTGTCATTTTCACTTCTTCTGTCGAGCGTGCCGATTGCTCAGCAAGTTTACGTACCTCTTCAGCAACAACTGCAAAGCCTTTACCATGCTCCCCTGCACGTGCCGCTTCAATACTTGCATTCAGGGCAAGCAAATTCGTTTGTGAGGAGATTTCCGTAATAGTTTCCATAACCCCACCAATCGCCTTCACTTTATTTTCCAATGTGCTGATCACTTCAAACATCGATCGCAAGCTTTGCTCCCAATCATTGAAGGATAATTTCAGCTCTTGCATTCTACCTTGCCCATCCTTGTTCATGTCGCCAGTTTTTGTAGCAATATCTGACATAGTTCTAGCCTTCACTGTAATTTCGTTAATTTGCTGACTAAGTAAGTCAACACGTTCCGTAGCAGTTTCTGCGTCTTCAGCCGATTTAGCAGCACCCTGTGCAATTTCACCAACTGCGTGAGAAACTTCGGTGCTTGAAGCGCTTGTTTCTTCGGCAACCGCACTTAAACTTTCTGAGTTCGCACGGACATTTTCCGCAGAATCATTTACAACTGCAATAATAGTATTCATATTATCAATCATGACATTAAAATTATCACCAAGTTCACCAATCTCATCTTTTGTTTTGATGTCAGAACGAACCGTCAAATCACCTTGAGATACAGAATTCATCAGTGTTTTTAGCGTTTCAATCGGTTTAATTGTGCGACTAATTACGATATAAAGCATGATAAATAGAATAACTAAAGTGGCTAAGGATACAAGCAATATCGTATTTCGTAGCTCAATTGCCGCTGCGTTTATATTTTTACTATCATAAAATGTGGCAACCTTCCAATTAAGCTCTGGCAGAGTTGTAAATAGCAGTAACTTGTCAGTACCTTCATCATTATAATAAATGTGTCCACTATCCTTGCCATCCGTATACATTTTCTTGATAAAAGGCTGTTCCATCATGTTTTCACCACTCAATGTTGGATGAACAATGGCACTTCCCTCTGGGTCTAATAGGACAGGATATCCATCATAGCCAAGTTCAATTTCAAGAATGGTATCAGTAAGCGCAGATAGCTCAATACTAATTCCAACAACCCCTAAAAGTTGCCCATTGCGTTGCACAGCCTTAGCTGCGGTAATTGCATAATCTCCAGTTGCAGCATCAATGTATGGATTCGTCCAATACACGGAATCAGGATTACTAACAGCTTCTTTGTACCACTCACGGCTTGTTGGATCAAAATCCGCCCCTAAATCTACATGCGGAATATGAATCATTTCCTTAGTTGGAAAGGCAAAATAAATAAATGCAGCATCCTCGTATGTATCTAAAAACTGAGATAGCTCATTCTCAAGAGTTGGAAAAGTTTGAGCTCCTGGATTTTCTACCTCCATGAGATTCTCAAAATTACGAGAATTTGATAACTGATCAAGCCCTTTTTCATATTGCTGTAGATAATTATTGATGGAGTCAGACATTTGATTAACAAAGATAGTGCTTTGCGCAATCACGCTGTCCTCTGTTTTATTTTTCATTTCAGTGATACTGATAATGCTCATTGTTAAAACACCAATAATGAACAGCACCATCACAATGAAAATAATTTTTGTTTTAATAGACTTATACAAACTGAATCATCTCTCTTTACTTTCATTTTAGTCAGTAGAACACAATTTTTAGTTAGTCTAATTTACTAATTTCCTCCTTAAATTACGGCATTAAATGATTCATTTTACACACACTTTTTAGAATACCATATTTTCTAAAAATTCGAATATAAAATATTCTGAGAGGCTGTTTATTTTTATAAATTAAGAAAGCACCAAATTCAGTAATGCCATCTGAACTTGATGCTCTAAAGCTCTATTCTGCTGTTCATATAAGCTGTGCAACCATTTTACATGTGGGGACAACGCAGGAGGTGTACTGTGCTGGGTTTCTGGACCTGACCATTACTTTTTTATGTCTTCACAGTTTTTTCACTTAAATACCAACTAATTAAGACCATTCCTTCACAAACTTTATTGATTTTACATTATTAATATCAGCTAAAGTTCATTAATAGCTATTCATTTATAGACTACATTCTGCTTTTAACAGCGCAAACATTTCTTCTTTATGATTATCGGCAATGCTTTCATTCCATACACCGCCATTATAATTGATTAAAGCGTTCATAATGAGTAACTTTAAACTTTGTTCAATAATACTCGGATAAGAACTTACCTTTCCGTTAGGTGGCAAATTCGAAAATTTAGAATTCCCGGATACCGTAATTAGTGCTAAATTACCAAAACTATTCAAGTCCTCGTCTGCCCATTTGTTTAGCAATTCACTATTAGAAGGGTTCTGTGGATAAAAATGCTCAATGGAGTTTCTAAATTGGAATTGCCAGTTATCTTTCATTGGTGATATAACTAGCATTTGATTATACCGATAGCCATCTCTATATAAGATATAATCGAGATAAGTAAAAACAATACGCTCGATAGCAAATCCTTTTGCCTCTAAGAATTTTGATTGTTTCACCTTCTCTTTGCAATAGTCTTCTAAAATAGATAAAACGTTAACATCTTCATTTTCCATCAAATACTTTAAAACAATTGAAATCCAATGCATCGTTTTTGGTGATGTATATGTAATACGTAAACAGGATTGAAGTGTCCTCAATGTCTTATTATCATTTATGTCACTACCATCGTCATAAGTTCCAACATATTTTGGTTTTAAGTTTCCTTTTTTCCTATCTTCGTATGCTTCAATACGCTGTAAAGACCATTTTCCAATTTCCTTATAATCTTTTGCAAACTCTCTTTTTAAAATATATTGATCAAACAAAACTCTACATTTTAATAAGTTAAATAAAAAGTTTTTGCAGCTTTCTTCACTTTCCCAATGGTGCTGTATATTTCGTAAAAAGTTTTTATCGTCTAACAAGGACTCATTTTCATTGGACTGAGATAGGGTCTTATTAACCTGTAAAATGAAATTAGGAAAAGATATAATAGACTCGAATCTTTCATTTTCTTCAATGTCAGCACGAGTTTCTATTTTCACCTTTTTTCTTTCCTTCAATATATCTAATAATGTTTTCGGAGCTGTATCTTCTTCGTTTTGTTGAATATTTGTTATTTTTTCTTTGACCTCATTAAAATCCCTTACACTTGAGCGTAATTTATTCCAATCACTTGAAAAAATCTTCTTTCTAATATGTATATTAAAATTCATTTGAACATACGTATCCATTTTTGAGCAAGCTTCCCAAATAAGTGCACCTACTTTTTTATCTTCTATACTAGACAGTGGACTTAATAATTTCGCTTTAGCTATTTCATGAAATTCTAACTGCTCACCTCGTGTATTCATAATTTCAAAATAGTGATTTAAGTCAATTTTAGAAGGAACCTGTATACGAATTAACTGTACGTTATCTAATCTTTCGATAAATTTACTTTTATCGATTTCTTTATTATAAAAATAAGTTTCAATTATTTTATAGCCTTGCATAATTTCTTGGGATAATAATTCTTCCGGTAAATTATTTTTTCCTAGCATAGCAAGTGTGTGATTTGATTTTTCTCTCGCCTCAAAATACAAGGAACCTTGTAAAACGCTCATTTTTAAATATTTTTGAAGCAAGAATAATGTAGTTAAACGCTGTTGACCATCTATTACTTCATAAGAATCGAGGTCCTTTTGATTAACAATTAAAGTTCCTAAAAAATAATTATGTGAAGACGTATTTATATCATCCAACAATTGCTGAATCTGTTCTTCTCTCCATGCATAATTTCGCTGATAAATAGGTATTTCATAATTCGCCTGAAAAAATAAGTTTGAAACTTGTAAAATTTCTGGTTGAGTATTCATAGTTCACCATCCATTCATCCGTATAAAAAATTCCATATTTCTGAGTATTTTTTTAGATTAGCACTAACATCCTCTTTATTTATACTTTCAAAAATTACAAAGGCTAATTCTTCAGGTTCATTCATTTCACTAAGCTTTGTAAATAAGTCTAATCCATAATTTATTCTCTCGTGATTGCCGCAAGCATATTTGTTAATGGTTTGTGGATATACGGCTGTCATCACTAATCGAAGCGAGTAACACCATGTATATAATTGTTTAATAACTGTATCTGTAATAAATTCCAGACCAAATCGGTCAGCAAAAAATAATAATGCACTTTCATAGAGTTGCTTAATATAAATGTCTCCCGACCGAACGTCTGGTATTTGATCCTTATTATGAAAATCCATTATTTTATTTTGAACCTTTTCGAGCAATTCAGCGTAATGCAGCGTATAGTTGAAAAACCGTTTACCAGCTAAAACGGGTTGTGTTAATTGAAATTGATTTAGTGGCTGATTTGCTAACAGCTCTATACTACCATTCGTATTCGTTTGCTCAATGAAGAGATTTGATGCCTTTTGATAAATTGCATAATTGTATGGACTACGCAGCTTAATTCCCTTAAATGTGGCAATTTTATCGCTAGAATAACCTAGACCATCTTTCTTCTTATACCATTGCGTCACTGGAAATAAATAATTTTTAAATAAATCTTCTAATGCTTGCTGATTTTTATTTTCCCAACTATTAATGATTTTTATTTTGGTATGCTCGTCCTCTAAGTTCATTTCTCTTAAATGATAGGATTTCAGTAAATCATGGGGCGCTAATTCCTTCCCCCTGCAATTTTGAGAATCAAAAAATTGAAATGCTTCTTGCTCATTATCCGTGACAATTTTTACAACTGTACACTTTTCAAGTAAATATGATTTATATGCTAAACGCTCTTTCGGTTCAAGCTCAGATATCTTTTTGGATAGCAATTCAAAATTATAAATAATTGCGTTTGTTGAAAGCGAGCTATACTGTTCATTTAATAAACCATCATTCGTATCTCCAAGACAGTACAGTAAAATAGACAATGTAGTAATTCTCTGCTGGCCATCAACAATATAGTAATGTTGTTTTTTCTTATGAAGAATGACAGAACCAATTCTATATTCAGCCAGCCCTTTTCGATAAGCTTCATAAGTATCCATAAATAAAGTATTCGTTGAACTTACATGCCAACGATAAGGTCTTTGATATTCTGGAATAGATAACTGCAAACCAAGTAAATTTTCTAATGAAACAACTGAAAGTTCTTCTTCAATTAAACCCATCATTCCATTCCTTCCATTTATTTAGCTAATGCTATGATTGAACTGCTAAAAAGACATTTTATCAATGTTTTTTAGATACACTAAAAAAATTCTACAATATTTGAGAGCTTTAATCTCCTAATATCAATAAAAAACAGACAACTATGGAATTGAAATTACTTCCTTAATCGTCTGCTGATTTTGATATTTACTGCCTTAGCTCCAACCATGTAACTGCTTCACAGTGGGACGAGCGGGGTGGATTGATGTCTTTTACATTGTCGGTAGTTGGAAACACGTCATCGCCACTTTTTGCACTATCGGTAGGCGGGAATATATCGATTAATTTTTACATATCGAAAAAATGAATACATCGCCGATTGCGTCCCTAGGATGTATAGACGCTGAAGTTGGATTCTTGCTTCATCTGCTGATGAACGAACTTACGGTACAATGCATGTCCATCCATCAATTGAGCATGCGTTCCTTGGCCAGTCAAGATGCCATTCTCCAGGAAGATGATTTGGTCTGCATCGACGACGGTTGACAAGCGATGCGCGATGATAAGCGTCGTGCGACCATGCATCAAGTTTTGCAGTGCTTCCTGGACAAGTGCTTCCGATTCGCTATCCAGATTCGACGTCGCTTCGTCCAGAAGTAGCAGCTTTGGATCGCGCATCAGAGCGCGAGCAATGGCGATGCGCTGGCGCTGACCACCGGACAGCTTGATGCCCCGTTCGCCAACCTCGGTGTCGTAGCCTGCCGGCAATTGCTCGATAAATGCCGCGGCATTAGCCAGACGCGCAGCCTCGCGCACTTCGTCGTCGGTAACCGGACGCGTGAGCCCGTACGTGATGTTGCTTTTAATCGAACCTGACATGAGCGGGCTTTCTTGCAGGACGTAGCCGATCCCTTCCCGCCAAGCGTGAAGCGGAATTTGTTCGATGTTCTGCTCTCCGAGCATGATGCTGCCCGCCGACGTTTCATAAAACCGCTCCAACAAGGAGAAGATCGTTGTCTTACCGGCACCGCTCGGCCCGACGAAGGCGACAGTTTGCCCCGGCTCAATCGTGAAGTTTAAGCTGCGCAGCACCTCGTCCTCTTGCCCATAGCCAAAGGATACGTCCTGGAAGTGGATGGGCTGATTCCAATCGACTTGGTATGACGCATCTTCCGATTTCTCCCAGTCCGCAGACAGCGTTAACGCGGTTGCGAAATCAGGCTTCGATTGACGGTCTGGCTCCTGATGGTCAGGATCATCATTTTGCTGATTTTGCTGTAAGCGTCCTGTTGACTGCTCTGGATCAGTGCATAGCAACTCTTGGATGCGCTCGGTCGCTCCCATCGCTTTTTGAAAGGCGGTGAAAAACTGTGCCAGCATGCTGAATGGCACTACGACCTGGAACATATAAATAATGACAGCAACCAGTGTTCCGGCAGACAGATCACCGGCGGAAACGCGCGCTCCACCGTATCCGATGATGACGACCAGCACGACCATGATCACGGTTGTCATTAGTGGTGAGACGAATGCTTGGATGCGTGCTTCTCTCATGCCGAAGTGAAACAAGCTGGCAATCTCTCGCTCGCCCCGTTCGCGCTCAACGGACTGGGCATTGTGCGATTTCACAAGACGGATGTCGCTGAGCACGCGACCGAGTCCCGCGCTGAAAGCGGCAAGCTCATCTTGCATTTGCAAGGAAATTTTGTACACCAGTCTGCCTAATGGAGCCAAAATCAGCATGGACACTGGCACTGCGGAAAGCATAATGAGCGTCATTTTCCAGTCGATGACAAACAGGATCACTAATGCTCCGATGATCGAAAGAATGCCGGAGATGGAGGTGACGAGATGGTTCGTTATTAGTGTCTTAAGCGTGTTCGTATCCTGCGTAACACGGCTGATCAGCTCGCCGGATTCGTGCTTGTCAAAGTAGGAAACTTTGAGTTTGAGAATGTGATCCCACAAGCGCAATCGGATGTTTCTCACGAACATCTCGCCAATATACGTCATGAAATAGTAGGAAAATCCGCCCGCAGCCGCCTGCACAAAAAACGCCGCTATGAGCCAAATGATGACGCCGATATCGAGACCACTAGTCGCAAATTGATCAATCAAATCACGGGTGAAAAGCGGCACAATCACGCCGCCTGCAGCTTCCAATACACTTAGGATGATGGCAACGGCAAACAGCCCTCTCCTGGGAACGGCACTGCGCAACATTCGCAAAAACTTCCGCCATTGTCCCTGGTCATGATTATTCACTCTCTCTGTGTCCATCTGACAACAGTCCTTTCTTTATGGAATAGTACTCGAACGCTTCTGCAAACCATTTCTCTTCCTCTTCTGTAAACGGGGTACCGATCGCAGCGGGCAGTTCTATATTTTCTAAGTGATCCGCATATTCATGCATAAAGTACCAATTGTCGCCCATCAGTTCGTTAGCGAGAGCCATAAATTGCTCGATGAGCTGCTGGACTTCTTCGGAGTCTGGACGATGGTTGCACAATGCTTGTTTGAGGTCCTGAAGGAGCAATGTCGAGCGCATGTTCCAGTCCCGCTCTTTGCTTTCGTCCGCGAAATTTTCCTTTATTCTCTGAATCAACGGCTCTGGAAACCAATCAGACATCCATTCCATCTGTTGCTGCTCCGTCACGATGCTGTGAATCAAGAAGGAGATCACTTGCGGATCTATCCTATGCTCGGCTTCAAGTACCGCGGCAGCATGATCAATCGCTTTCAATATTTGCTGAATGTGTTGCTGTTTATGCTCCAAAGCCTGTTTCTGCATTCGCAAAGATCGTAGCAAGGCGTTGCTGTCCCCCGCTTGTCCGGACATGATCGCTTTAATGTCTTTCAATGAAAAACCAAGATATTTGTATGCAATGATTTGCTGTAGCGGAATTAGATCGTCCGGGCGATAATACCTTCTCCCGGAATCACTAATATAGCTTGGCTTGAGCAAGCCTTGCTCTTCATAAAATCGCAGCGTGCGTGGACTGACACGGGCTATACGGGAGAATTCTCCAATGGACATTTGCTCTTTCATCATCTCAATCAACCTCCGAATTCATTGTACAACTTTACGTAACGTAAGAATCAAGCGTTTCTTTATTTGCATAATTTCGTTTGTAAGCTTTTCACGTAGGAATATCCCCAGCTCATGCTGGAGGCTAAACTCATTATAAATTTCAATGCTCTTAGACTGAACAAACAAGAAAAAGTCATCTACTAATTGCCTTAAATTAAGCAAAGATCCACCTCATACACCCTAATATAATTTATAGTTTTTTATTGCCCTTCATAATAGTTTTGCTATATCCTCAAACCTTCTGATACCTCTGCTGGTTAGATGAAGTTTTTTCAATAGCCTTTATATTACCTTCCATTTTATTTATGTAGTTTAAAAATAAAGTCCCAAGCAGAAGCCGATCCTTTCTAGGTATTCTATTCCATACATAACCCTTGAATAGATCTTTTACAAGAAAGACTTCACCTTCATTCAAGTTTTCAGTTTCCTTAATAGCTTCTTCTAGTAGCTCATTAACATCACTCATGTTGTCATCTCCTTATCAATAACAATATCAACAACATTGTTAATAAGATTATATGCCTTTTACCAATTCCAGTAAATAAAAAGAAAACCACCAATCAAGAGAATATATCTCCTGAATGGTGGTCATTCATGTAGGTTATGTTTATACTGTAGCTATACCCTACTAACCCGCCGATGTAATCATACCCCTTGATCTCCACGACCTCGAGATGGACATTCCGGATGACAGCCGTTTCTGACGTTACTCCAAACAAAGATTGGTAGTTCTCATCTTCACGGTTGATCTTTAAACCTGTAATTTGATAGCCGTTGCCATTAAATGTTCCGGTAAAAGGAGAAGAGTATTCCGTTGCGATTGGCAACCATCCTTCTCCGGAACTGTAAGTTGAAAGATTAATATCGGCTCCCAATTTGAAATGGGCATCCAGATAATCTCTCACTTTGTTCAGCTGTTCAGCGGTTTCGATAATATACGGGGCTTCTTCCGTGCCTGAGCCGCCGGCAAAATCACTGCTTAACGGCGCGAATGCACCGTCATCGGCGGCCTGAACCGATATGCCGACATTCCCAAACAGTTGTGTCCAGGTCCATCCGAAAAAAAGAACTAACGCCGCCAACAGAACGGATGATTTAAACGGTCTCATTTTCTTTCTAATGTGCGGAGACCGCAAGTTCCACATCATTGTCCGTCATAAAGTCCACTCCTCGCCTTCTCCAAGGCTTCCAGATCAATTCTTTCCATCGCAAGCATGGCCTTGTTCACGCACTGCTGTTGTTCCCCGGATTCGTCGGAACTGATCGCTTCCCAATCGGAGGGAAATACTTGTCAGCACGATGCTCTATCATCTATCCAACAATCTTAGCAGCATCACCGTCGCTTCTGCACGGGTAGCTGTTTCGTTTGGCACAAAACGGTTTCCGCCGCGGCCATCGACAATGCCAAGTTTGCGGATGGCTTCGACCGCACCTTTCGCCCACTGCGGAATCGCTTCATCATCAGCAAAACCAGTTGTCGTATTTGCGTTAAGTTGCAATTTCAGCGCTCGGGCGATCATGACCGCTATTTCTACGCGTGTGATCTGCGCATTTGGCCGGAAGCTGCCATCGTTGTATCCATCCACGATGCCCGCTTGTACGGCCTGCGCAACGGCTTGCTTCGCCCATCCGCCAATCTGGTCATGATCCGTGAAAGTTAGCGCAGCACCTTGCCCTTCCAGTTTCAAAGCGCCTGCCAGCATCACGGTAAACTCGGCGCGTGTGACTGGATGATTCGGTTTAAATGTGCCATCTGGATAACCGCTGACGATGCCTTTCGCTGCGGCGCGCATGATGTAGTCCTCCGCCCAGTGTCCAGCGATGTCGGTAAATGCAATAACCGGTTCATTTGGCTTTGGCATTTCACGATAAATGGTCAGCGTATAGGTTTTCTTCGTGCCATTCTCCGCTTGTACCGTTAGCTCAATCGTATTGTCGCCTTCCTCCAAATCGACTTTCACCCTGTCGGTTATGACTTTTTTATCGTGTAGAATTACTTTGGCTGCGGAATGCGCCTCTTTTACTACAAGTTCCACTTGTTCGGCTTCTGTACGTGCCGTATATTCTGTTGTTCCCGAAGCAAAGGATGGGCTGAGCTTCAACGGTTTGCCTCCCGCCCATACTTGCAGGTCCGCAAGATCCGCATTGTTGGATAACATACGACCGCCCCCGCCACCACCGGAACCGCTGTTACCTCCTGGTGCTCTTGGGGTCGCTATCGCTACATTAGAGAAATCGCTGGCCCCCTTCACAGTGATAGCCTTCACTACAAATGCATACGTTGTTCCGTTCGTCAATCCCGTGACATTGTAGGAGTTCGCTGTAACATTCGATTGAATGAGCTTCCAGTTCGCCGGATCGACAGGAGCTGATGTGCCTTCCGCTTGGTAAACGGCGTAAGTCACGCTGCCTGTTCCCGTGACCGCATCCCACTTTAATGTAACGGAACGATCAGCCGCAGAAGCTGTTAAATTCGCCGGTGCAGGTATCGTTGCAATCGTATAATGCTCCTCCAGCACTTCGCTGTCGAGCATGCCGTCCTTCACCGCAATGGCCTTAAGCGTCATTCCCCCAGTCACTTCGATGGGCGCGGTATATTCCATACTGCTGCGGCTCGGCATACTGCCGTCCGTCGTGTAGTAAACCGTTGCTCCTTCCGTTGTCGTGCTCAATGTTACCATTGTACCTGCCGGGACTGCACCGCCCGCAGGACTGGCGACTGGTTTCGATACTTGCTCTGGCTCTGCTTCTCGTAAGAGCTTGATCGTATACGTTTTACTTTCTTGCAAATAAGGGGATACTTTCACTTGAACAACTGTTTGTTCACCTTCAACTTCGACCTTGACTCCTTCGACCTGATCGGATTGTCGCTTACCATTCACATACACATCGGCATACTCCGGGTTTTCCAATGTAGCCAGCACATTCACTGAAGTGACGCTATTATCAATTAGAACAGTGTATTCCTGCTCCGAAACATCAAACAAGAACTCCAATTCTCCACCACTTTGATCGGTCAGTTTGATCGTTTCGAGATCACTTGTGGGAATGTTGAGCTGACCTGAACGATTATCACCCCAGGCTACGATCGTCCCATCCTCTTTCAAGGCAAGCGAATGATGGAATCCCGCTGCAATCGCGATCACGCCGCTTTTCGCTGCATCAGGTACAACCGTTTGTCCGTGGTCGTCCGATTCTGTGTTGTCTGAAATGCCCCAGGCAATGACAGATCCGTCAGACTTCAAGGCAAGAGAATGTGCATACCCTGCCGCAATGGCGACAACATCACTTTTCGCTTCCTCCGGCACATCAGATTCTCCGAATTCGTTTCTCCCCCAAGCAAACACCTTCCCCGATTCAGTTAATGCCAAAGAATGATGAACTCCTGCACTAATGGCTACTGCATTGCCCTGCACCTCTTCAGGCACATTGAGTTTTCCCCGACTCTTATCTCCCCACGCAATCACATCTCCGTCTTCATTTAGCGCTAAAGAATGCCAATATCCCGCTGCAATCGCTTTCACGCCGCTTTTCGCTGTATCAGGTACATTCGCTTGTCCGTAGTCGTTTCTCCCCCAGGCAATGACTTCTCCCGAAGATGTGAGGGCTAACGAATGGAAGGCACCAGGACCCGCAGCAATGGCTGCGATACCGCTCTTCGCTTCCTCCGGCACTTCGGTTCTCTCTGCTCCCTCCCAGGCGATGACCTCGCCGCTTGCTGTGAGAGCCAGGGAGTGATTATCTCCTGCGCTCACCGAGACAATATTGGACTGCGCTTCATCGGGGATTTCAATGGGGATCATGGTTTCGTCAATTTTATTCTTCCCCCAGGCGAACACTTTCCCGTCCGCTGTTAAAGCCAAAGAATGGTCACGCCCCCCTGCAATCTGCTGGACCCCGCCCCAACGATCACTCAAGGCTGGATGAAAACTCCCTTGAGCAGACACGTTGTCATAGGGTACCGTGATCAGAAACGACTGGATGAGCAACAAAGCGATGCACAACCTCACCAAGCCGTTCCTCCTATTGCTTTTATATGATTGTTTCATGCTTTTTCCCCATGGATTCATCTCTTACAAATCCTCCTTCAGGTTAATCTCTTTATAGCTTCATCTGATTTATTATACAAACTTCCAATCCCTTTGTGATCAACCCTGCCTGTCACAAAAATCACAAAGGTTGAAGAAGGGGGTGGAGTTTATTTGGATAAAAAAAGGAACGAATCAGAACAACTGCAGTGTTCTGGCACGTTCCAACGCTTGTAATCGATTTTTGGATTGCAATTTGCCGTAGATATTGTTAATGTGTGTTTTTACGGTCGCCAGGGAAACATTCAGTTTGAGCGCTATTTCTTTATTAGACATTCCCGTTTCCATCAACCGAAGCACGCTTTGTTCTCTGTCTGTTAAAACGACCACCGTTCCTTCATGGGGAGTACCGGCTTCCCTTTCGACTTGCGGAATCAGTCTTCGCAGCCGTTTCACATAGGATAAAGGCACCTTATGACTGGGGCGGCGATGCTGTTTTTGACGCAATCGAATATATTGGTCCAACAATTGCCCAAGGGGTGCTCCTTCGTCAACAAAGGTTCGAATATACCCTTCTGGCCACGCCAATGCAAGCGCTTCCTCCAGTACGTCCATGGAGTCCGAAATCCTTCCTTGTAAGGACAGGATCATACTCTTATGAACGAGCAGACGAATTCGGTCGCTTTGCCGTCCTTCTTCTATTGACAGCTGGAGTAGACGCTCCGTCAATGCTGCGGCTTCTTCCATTTTTCCTTGCTCCGCCAATATAGAGGCCAGTAAATCGTATTCCTTGATCATGGATACTGGAATTTCATCATGGAATCGGAGGCCGCTCTTTTTCAGCCATCGTTTCACCGGTTTCTCTTCCCCACGCATCCAGCCTTGCATGGCGCGGAACAAGGCAATTTTTCCGGACAAATGGGGATTCGCCATCTTGGACGTTTGTTGGGTTAATTCTTGTAATATTTGATTTGACGTCGCCTCGTCTCCTTGTACGGCGGCAATGCGGGCAAGCCATAGCGCTGCGATGGTCGCCAGGCTTCGATTATCATGCAATCTTCCAATATCATAGGCTTGGCGCATCAGCTTTTCCGCTTCGACCAAGCGATTTCGTTCGTACTGCATTTTGCCTAAGTCGATATAAAGATGAGCAACAAAATAGACATTTCGGGTTTCAGACCAAATCGACAGCAAGGACGTTAACACCTGCTCCGCCAATCGAAGGCTGTCATCCGACACGTAGATATCCCACACCGGATGATAGCCATCCTCGTCGCTCCCAAACTCAATGAAGAAGTCGCCTTCCGGATGCTTCTCGACATATTCCTTTGAAAATTGAACGGCATATTCAAAATCCCGATCCAAAAACGTGCGAAATGCGGCCAGAAAAGCGAGCCCGGCTTGCAATGTTTCGGCTTCGAAAGGATGAAGGGAAGCGGTGTCCTCTTCTAGCCAGCGAACCGCTTGCCAATACCCATCTGTGGCCGCTTCGACATGCCCGGACATGTACTGGGAAGCGAGTTTTATCAAAAGCATCATCGGTCTGGCAAATAACAGCGTGTCGGGAATTGCGTTTAACCACTTGCAAAGCGTCGTCCATTCATTGGTCATCAGCTCCGGTGTCATCTCCTCTATCAATGATAGCGCATGTTCATAATCGGCAGCCGCAAGGTAATGATCTACCGCTTCATGCGGATAACCTTTCTCTTCCAACCATTTTCCCGCTGTCATGTGAAGTGTTTGCCATTGCCGCGGCTCGCGCATTTTCAACTGCGCCGTCAAAAATTGCCGGAATAAATGATGATACCTGTACCACTCCCGCCACTCGTCCAAAGCTACAAGAAACAAGCTTTCCTTGTCTAATTGTTGCAGATACGCATGACTTTCGGCTATACCGGTTACCGCTTGACAAAGTTCGCCCTTCATCCGGTCCAAAATGGAAGTATAGAGTAAAAATTGCTGCATCGTTGCGGATTGTCGGGCTAACACCTCATCAAAGAAGTAATCCGATATATCACGTTCCGTCCCCGCCATCTTCCGGATTAGAGATACGGGATCGGTATGTTCGTGCATTGACAAGACCGCCAGTCGCATCGCCACTGCCCAACCCTCTGTCTTTTTTTGTACGGTCGCCACATCTTCATTGGATAATTGTATACCACCGCACTTCGCAAAAAATTCAGTCGTTTCGTCCGGCACAAACCGGAGATCGCTCGCCTCCAACGAGATCAGCCTATTTTCTGCTCGTAGTCTGGAAAGAGGAAGCGCTGGAGAATTTCGGCTTGCAAGATAGAGATGGACATGTAGTGGTAAACGTTCCAGCAGATAAGTGACGCCCTGCAAGATGGACGTTTCTTCGATATGATGAAAGTCATCCCATACGAGCACCATCGTGTGTGAAATGCGATGTAGCCCGTTGATGAGCGCAGCAATCAGTGACACACCCGATGGATCTTCTGCGACATGACGAAGGACGTCCTGTTGGTCAAAAGACGGATAAGCTTGTTTTAACGCTGCAATGGTATGTGCCCAGAAGCGCGTGCGATCATTATCCCCTTGATCAAGCGAGACCCAGGCGACGGGATTTTCCAGCGTCATCACCCATTCGCCGAGCAATGTCGTTTTGCCATACCCGGCTGGTGCTGTGATCAAAGTAAGTGTGCGCTCCAAACCTTCATGTAAACGATGAATGAGGCGTGAACGCACGACCAGCTCGCTTCGTGATTGGGGAATATGAAGTTTCGTGGCTATGATCATGGTTTGACCCCTCCCTTATTTGACAATCGTCATGAGATATGAACATTTTTTCTATTATTTTACCAAAAAACTTTTATTTAGGTAGGGCCTTATCGGAGCATGTCAAATCACTTCGATCGACAATGCTGGGGGTACTATTAACTTGAAATAGAATGGAGTACATCTTTCCGCTAGTCGATGACAGGAAGGCGGACGATAAAGCCTTTCATCGTTTGCTCACGACTGTATTCAATCGTTCCCTCATGCTTTTTAATAATGGATAACGCTATGGATAGACCTAGCCCTGTGCCTGCCTTGTTCTTCGTTCTACCTTCCGAAGTTCTGTAAAACGGTTCAAAGATAAACGGAATGTGTTTTTCATCTATGCCATCTCCGGTGTCCATGATAGAAATGAAACACTCTCCTTCTTAACTTGCACACGTGATGATCACTTTTCCTTGTGGCTTGTTGTACATAATAGCGTTCTCGACCAGATTGCTGATGGCTCTCTGGATTAAAATATCGTTCCCATATATCTCAACATCAGGATGGATGTGGATTTCAATAGAAATTGTCTGTGTTGAAGCTAAATCGTTTAATTCACTCACGACTTTACGGATCATTGAACCCACTTCAATCACATCCTTATCCGGGTCATTATTTTTAGCCAGAACGAGCAGTTCATTGACCATATGATTCATTCGTTTTAACGTCTTTTCAAAAATGTCCGAGAGCTGCCGATAATCTGCCAAAGTTGCGGATGGATCACTCCTCAAGACTTCCAGATTCGTCTTCAAAATCGTCAAGGGAGTTCTAAATTCATGAGCGGCATTGGCCATAAAACGTTCTTGCTGCTGGAAGGCATGTTCTAATTTTTTCAGCATGGTATTGAACGATTCCGTTAATTCTTTCAATTCATCATTGGGCAGTTCCTTAACAGGAAGCTGCACGGACAAATCATTGGCATTGATTTTCATAAGTCGTTCACTCAATAAACGCACCGGCCACAGACTTCTTTTGGAGAGATAAAACGCCCCGACCCCACCTAATATAATCATGATGAGCAGGCAGATCAGCGAAAAAAGGAGAACTTGTCCTTTAAATGCAATCAATTCAGATGAAAAGCTTACATCCGATCTGAGCATCCCCTCTTCGTTTACCTGATTCACTTCAATGGTGGGTACGATCACTTCATGATCTTGTTGAAGTAGCATATCATTTGGCTTCACATGAACAGCAGGAAGCATAATTTGAACAAAAACATTGAGCGAAACCAACAGAAACACGCCTGTCAATATGATTAAACCCAGGTTCCACAACACGATTCTTCCAGCCAATGTGAGCCGCTTGCTTTTCATCATTTTGATAACCTCTCAATTTGTTTGTTCAGTCGATAGCCGTACCCTGGCACCGTATTCAAAAAGTTTGCATGGATAACGGATCTTATCTTACTACGCAAAGTCGTAATATGTACCCTGACGGAATTGGAAAAAGGGTCCGCATGCTGATCCCACACATGTTCAACCAATTCTTCGGACGAGACAACTCGATCAGGATGAGATAAAAAATACTGTAATAAGGCAAACTCCTTACGAGTAAGGGTCAGCTGTTGCCCAGCACAAGTTACTGTCATCGTGATCGGATTCAACTCGATAGGGCCATAGGTGAGCAGCGGGCTTTCTCGTAAAAGATCACGTCTCAATAAGGCGCGTATTCTTGCTTTCAGTTCTTCAAAATCAAATGGTTTACCAAGATAATCGTCCGCTCCCAAATTCAATCCTTTCACACGAGAAGATGTATCAGAAAGCGCTGTTAGAATCAGCACTCTGATTTGTTTGGACAGATGTCGTATGTGTTGCAGCACGTCTAACCCATTCCTATCTGGCAAGTTTAAATCCAAGATGATGATATCGTAGGCATGGATTTCCGCCAGGTGACAGCCTTCTTCTCCATCTAATGCAATATCTACCGCAAATCCTTCCATTTCCAATCCTTTTTTAATCGCATTGGCCAAATCTTGCTCATCTTCAATTACCAGCATCCGCATCTTTTGCTCACCTCTCATAAAACAATGTAGTCGGGGAATGGTTTTTGTTTAGATCGTGATATTTCCGGTGACTGTCACTTGATGGGTATCCGTATTGTAAATCCCCACTCGATAGTTGTCAGCGACATTCACTACAAAGGTTCGACTATCGGCACCGCCTGTAAAGTTCACATAAAAAAATGTATTGTCCGAGTCGATTAAACCAACTCGAAGTGTAGCGTCCCGAGGCAGCCATGTCAATGATATGGTTACCTCTTCGTTCCGAGTCAAATACCACGGGTTTCCAGACCCATCACTTATTGTGGCAAGTGATGATCCCGGCAAGTTGAAGTTAACCGGATAAGTAGCCTGTACACCAACATCGTCAGAATCCCCAAGATTCAATTCAATGATGTTTTCCTCTGATAGTTGAATTTTGTGTACCGGCTGCCCGTCCACAGTGACATCACTTGAAGTTGGGTTTGTGTCATTCACTTGAGAAATTGCTTGTTGATTTACTGTAACAGCTCCAGAAGACTGACCCGAAATATCCTCTGACTTCGAAACAACATCACTCGTTTGAACCGTTACTGGCAGCGCATCATTTGCCAAGGCAAATGCGGTCATGGGCAACACGGTTATCAACAAAACAGCCGTAATTAAAAAACGTTTCATTCTCATTTTTTTCACCTCATTTTTTCTTTTCCCCGACTACTTTACCACAGTGTATTTGATCTGTTGTTAAATTTTTGTTAAGACAGCTGTATTTCAGAAAAAGAGGAAGTCAGCTGAGGAACTTCTGGGGCTAGAACGATGCTTACGGTTATCGAGGCAGTCACGAGCCCCATCAAACATGATACTGTCCACCCAAACCTGCCAGTAAAACCGGTAGCTTTTCCGATGACAACCGGCAGTCGATCCGTTAAATCCACGACGATCTGACAGAGTCACCGCCGTAGATGGCGGGGAAGCAGATAGAGAAGAGTCAGTACATGATCGCAAGGCCCAAATAAAATTCGCGCGAGTGTGCGCCCATGTTGAGGGATACGATCAAATTCGCCTTGCCGATCCGATTGTTAACGCCGGAGCGCCCGCGGGCGTTAGACCGACGGAAACAGCCGCCTCGGGTTGTCCACGCGCACACCTTCCTGTCTTCAGATCGGCCCCGTACCACCACCCCATTTTCGTTCTCGACGGACTAGGGGAGTTCGTTTACAAACAGAATAGTCACGCGATCCGCAAAGCCGAATTGTTCTGCCTGATTTTGCAGACGGTGTACAAATATGAGGTCAACGGGCTACCCTCTTTTTTTTCTAATCGATAATCTATAAATCATGAATAAGAGAGTCGTATTTACGTTAGATCATCCAACTTTGGCGAATGCTGCGAGCGAATCTATAATAGCCTGCTTCTTCCTTCATGCCAGCAAGTACGAAAAGTTTGTTCAAGAATACTGCAGCAGTTGCGGTCATGTACTAGATATCTTCATTGATCGAATAACTTAGTAATGTCGTAACCGAATCTTGATTTCACCTCACGATAATTTGCAACAGCATAACTGCCAATGGAATAAGAATCCACCCAATAGGAAATAATGATAATGATGAGATGTGAGAATCTGGAGGTTCGTCGATGGCAAGAAAAAAACAAAATCAATCGATCAAGAATGATTTTTTCGGAGACATTCAATCAGCCCTTGGGTTACCCCCGGACTTGGTCTGCCGATCCTTGTTTGTCCAAGGGGAACAAACCGTGCAGTGCGTATATCTGGAATCGATGGTCAATAAAAAAACGATTGACGAATATATTTTGAAATCGTTCACGGAAAATACGTTTTCCGAAGGGGAAGCGCCTCTTTCCGCCGAAAGCGGTTTTTTGCGCGAATTTTCCTTTTCCGATCCATATGAACAGTTGCGGGAACATGCCGTAAAAGCTCTCCTGGCAGGCCATTGCGCACTAACCGATTTTTCAAGGGAGCGCGTTTGTCTCATCAATGTGACCGAATCCAAACAACGCTCCATTGAAGAACCGAAGTCGGAATCGACCATTCGCGGGCCGCACGAAGGCTTTACGGAAAGCATTCTGACCAATGTGGGGCTTGTCCGCAAAAGAATCCGCAACCCATTCCTCCGGTTTGATAAAATGAACATCGGCAATCAAACCGGGACGACTTTGCTTATGGTGTACATGGAGAACCTCGCCCCGGAATCGCTGGTCCGGGAAGTGCGCGGCAGATTGTCAGCCATCCGGACGGACAGTGTGCTGGAAAGCGCTTATGTGGAGGAATTCATCCAGGACCGGATTTGGTCTCCTTTTCCGACGCTTACCAACACCGAGCGCCCAGATATGGTAGCTGCCCAGTTGCTGGATGGTAAAGTGGCCGTAATGGTGGACGGAACGCCCAACGTCCTGCTTGCCCCCATGACGTTTTTCGAGTTTTTCAGTTCTCCTGAAGATTATTATCAGCGGGCGGACATCGCCACGTTTATTCGCTGGATTCGGTTGATTTCCTTTTTTACGGCCGTGTTCGTCCCTTCCTTGTATGTCGCGGCCACGACGTTCCACCAGGAACTGATCCCGACCCAACTTCTGATCAGTTTGTCCGCCCAGCGGGAAGGGGTTCCCTTCCCCGCCATCTTCGAAGTGTTGTTAATGGAAGTCGTGTTTGAAATTATCCGGGAAGCGGGGCTGCGCATGCCGCGGGCGGTCGGACAGGCGCTTTCGATCGTGGGGGCGATTGTACTGGGGCAGGCGGCGGTGGAAGCCGGTCTTATTTCCGCCGCGATTGTCATTGTCGTAGCCATAACCGGCATCACCAATTTTGTCGTTCCGGTTTACAGCTTCGGCATATCACAACGCCTGCTTCGCTTTTCGTTCGTGCTGTTGGCCGGCTTTATGGGCCTTTTTGGCATTTTATGCGGTGCCCTGTTTCTGGTTGCCCATCTGGTGTCGCTTAAGTCATTTGGCGTTCCTTACTTCACTCCCGCTTCCCCGTCCATAGGAACCGATTGGAAAGATGTGTTGGTGCGGCTGCCCCGGCCCTGGCTGGATCCGAACGGTCTGCCCGGATATATTCGGAATATGAAGAGAAAAAGGTAATCTGGAGGAACAAACATGACCAACCGGTATGCAACGGGTCTGTTCACTCTGATGATGTTTACCGCCCTGCTTACGGCTTGCTGGGACAAATCGGAGATGAACGAACTGGCCCTGGTCAGTATGGTGGGGGTGGACAGCGACCCGGAGAGCGACAAAATAACCGTGTATTACCAGATCATCAACCCGCTCAGCGGCACTTCCGCCAAAGGTACGCCGGGAGGCGAACAAGCCCCTGTGTACACTTACGAAATCAGTGGATCGTCTTTTGGAGAAATCAAATCTACGATTTACAAAATGTTGCCGCGCAAGTTATTTATGGCCCACTGCAAGGTGCTGCTCGTTTCCCAGCGGGCCGCCAAACAAGACATACTCGATATTGTCAACTTTATCGAAATGCAACTCAACGGCCGCTCGTCGGTCCCGATGCTGATCGTCGACGGACCGTTATCTCAGGTCATGAGAACATTAACTCCCCTGGAGCGGGTGCCGTCTGACACGATCGATTCCAGGATCGACCTGCTGATCCGGAATTCGCTCCTGGTGGGAAAACAGATCAAGGTCAGTGATGTGATTGAACGAATGGAAAAGTCGGATACGATCGTATTACCGTTGATCACCGGAATGGCAGAGGCACCTTCTACCAACAGCGGGGAAACATCGGCGGATATCGACGCCAATCAAAATAACTTTATCATTGGAAGTGGAGCGGTTTTCCATGATTATCGCATGGCGGGCAAACTGAATGATACGCAGCTGGTCTGGTACCATTTGCTAAATGGCGATCGAGGTCGCCACGTGCGACAGTTTCAGATGGAAGGAAAACAGGTATCCGTGGAATTGAGACTGGTTCGCATAAAACGTGAGGTCTTCTGGAAATCCGACCAACCTGTCGTTCGGATCCACTTGGATCTCGAACTATCCACTGCCTATACAATCGAGTTCGTCCCGAAGTCTCGGAACGAAGTGAAGAGACTTGAGAACAGACTGAATCAGATCATAGCAGACGAGTCGCTTGCTTTCTATCAAATGATAAGGGAGCGTGGCTGGGATCTGCTAAGCATCAAGGACTTGTTGCGCAAACAAACGCCAAATCATCCGGATATCGACCAAGCGGCGAAAAATGCACAAATTGAGATTCGTGCAAATACCCGGCTGCTCCGAACGGGAAGCATGAGTCAACCTTATGGAGGGACAAGATGAAGCCAATGATTTCCCGATTCCAGTTTTATCTGCTGACAATCAATTATATCCTCGGAACCACCCTTTTCGTGCTGATCGGGCGGCTGGTCGTACAGGCGGGACAGGATGCCTGGCTCATGCCCTTGTGGGCAGGAAGTTTTGGCATACTCGTCGGTCTGTTCTGGATTTTTCTTTTCCGATATTACCCGGGCAAAAGTCTGGTGCAAATCCCGCTGGAAGCTTGGGGACGTTATCTGGGAACACTAGTTTCCGTCCTGTATTTTCTTTATTTCTGTATTTTGGCTGGATGGGCTCTTCGAAATTTAAGCGATTTTTTAAATGGAACCATCATGCCGGAGACGCCGAAAACCGTTTTTCACGTCATGTTTTTGCTTGTCGCCTTTTACACGGTCGCTCAGGGGACGGAAGCCATCGGACGATTAAATCAAATCATTACTCCGTTTTTGTTCTTCCCGTTCTGGTTTGTTCTGTTGCTGGCAATGGTGAACTGGGATTGGGGAAGACTTCAGCCAGCTTTCCATTCCGGCCTGGGTACCATTTTGCAATACCATTCCTTTTTGGGCTTTCCCTATATGGAAACTATTGTGCTCACGATATTGTTTCCGCTGGTCAAACAGGGGGCAACACGCCCCTTTTTGCTTGGGTTGATAACCGCTTCCGTTTCTCTTAGCATGACCTTGTTTATGATTATCGGTTTATTAGGAGTGGAGAGGGCGTCACAACTTACCTTTCCAGTGTATACGACCGTGCAGGAAATTTCCATCGGAGAGGTGATCGTCAACATCCATTCCATTATCTCCGTTATTTTACTGATTCTGATTTTTATCAAGCTGTTGGTACTCGTTTACGGATCTTCCGAAACGCTGCGTCAAGTATTTCGTCCAAAAACCCGGTGGCCTCATTTTCTGGGTTTGACGATTTTGTTGTCGGCAACCGCTCTGTCCATCTATGAAAACCCGATCCAAAACGAGGAATGGGATGAAAAATATACATTCATATATGACAGTTTCTTTGTTCTACTGATCCCCTTTTTGTTGCTAGTGACAACATGGGTCAAACGCACGTTCGAGAAGCGAAAAGGAGGGTGAATTGAACATGTTGATGCTTCACATCCTGCTGGCGCCTTTGATAGGTTTACCGATGTTGGGATTGCTTCGAAAGAGACTTTATCGGGATGCAGCAGTTTTTGGGGCTGTATCTGTTATTGGATACGGATTATGGATTTGTATCGTGAATCATCGTCCTTTTATCATTACGATTTTTATTGAAAGAATGATTGAAATGTTAAAATCCATTTCAACGATGATGATATAAACGTAGAATGGGAAGTTTTCCGGGTTCTTCCCAGTTTAGTACCACTATGATCCGCCAATCCTTGTGATAGGAACTTAGCAGGAGATATGAAGGATGACTGAAAACAAATGATTACTAGCGGCAAAATTAATGCTTATAATAAACCGTTCCTTCATACCAGCCTTGTAGCCAGATTCTAGGGTACTGATTTTGAACGGGTTGATCTCGTGCGGAATAACCATTTCATAGATTTCCCTATCAAATAATACTTCTGTCGGAGGAAAGCAAGAAGTGAAGTCACTATAATCATAATTAAATAACCAAGCATTAAACTATTTTCAAAATCATTGTAATCCTCCTTCTTAGCTTTGTGGGTTAGGGGCAGTTCAGGCCGCCCGAAACCGCCATGCAGCTGAACCCGAAAGTGCTGCAGTCAAATGCTCTCTGCAGTTTGCAAATTCATCTCCAATGAAACCAATCCGGTTTAGGGAGGTCCTCATAGCAAACTTCTCATTTTCAACCTGTAGTTTCTTGCTGGAAGCACATTTTTGGGTTAAAGCCTGATGGTTTAACGCAAGGGCAAGCACTATGTAGCTTCTAATTTTTCCCGCATGAAGTTCGCTGTTAAAGCCTCGAAGCTCAATTGTCCCATTGCCGTTAAAAAAGCTGTGCAGGTTGAGGAAATGGTAGCGGCTGTTGTGATAATGAGTGCTTCTACTCTCGCTGTAACCTTCGTACCAAATGTCCTCAATTTGTCTCATGGTTTTAGGCTTTTTACGGTTCATCTTCTCAACCAAAATGCTGTCCATCTTTTTGCAGTAATTCATTCTCTGCGGTGCAATCTGAAGTGCTTTATAAAATAAGTCATTTTTGCTTGCAATGATATTTACAAAGTTTCGAATGCTTCGTGGGGTATGTTCAGCACCGTCTAGATGAATGTGAATTCCGCAAGATGTATTTGTAAAGGCTCCAGCTTTGCGAAGCTTTCTTACTAGCTCTTGCAAAGTTTCAATGTCCTTCCGGTAGGTTAGGATTGGGCTAACCAGCTCAACACTATAATCTCTACCTGCAGCTACTTTTCTTCTACCTTCTTTTCTTTGGCAGTTGATGCTCCCATCGTACATAAACTTCCACACTCGACCATCTGAAGTTTTTACCTTCTTGGTGTCGTAGTAAGTCCCGCCTTCACTGTAAATGCCTTGCAAAAACTCTGCAGCGACTCTAGCCGCCCTTTCCCTTGTAATCCCTGTAAATTCAATCTCAATCCCGAATTTTGCACTTAACATCGTGTCTCGCTCCTTTTAAAGTGTGTTTGTCCTTTCGGCATGTACATATATCACTCTAAAAGGCTTATATAGCAAGACAATTCTGCAATACAAATCTACATATTTACTGCCATATTGGGCTTAAAATGTGTATTTTTATTCTTCGATTTTCTTGCATAAATCCTCTCCAAAAACCACTCCAAGGGAACTGCCTGAATCCCAACTGACGTGGATAGTTCCCATATCATCAACACTAGTAACCGTACCTTTATCTCCTGGCTGAAGCTTGGTATAAGGGTCATTCATCTTAAGTAGCATGACACGAGTTCCTGGAGTGTAATAACTTCTTAGTTGCTTTAGCATTTCTGGGTGAATGATATTCATTATTCACTCACCTCCTCATGCTTGGCACTTCCGCTTTTGAAGGCAGAGCTACCCGACAGTTTGGAGAGGAGAATTTTTCGTTCTGTTTTGTATTCTGGACCGATAAAGCCAAGTCTTAGAAGGAAACAACGGAAAGCGTACTTTTCATTCTCCACTGATTTCTCGGTCGAGTTGACGCGGGTCTGTTTCTTTGCCATTTCACAAAGTGCTGTTACAAAGTGGGTATAAGCCTTAACCTCCTCTGCTGAGCACTCACTTTGGAACCAAGGGAAGGTTATAAATTCCTCATTTACGATAATGGGAATAGAGTCAGTATCAAGTGCTTTCTTTATAAGGGTTTCTTTGCTTTCTACCAATCCTTTTAGGTTACCAAGTGCAGTTTCGCTAAAACCCTCCCTCGGCATTTGAATAATCAAACTAATAGCTTCTTCGGTTTCATTTGATTCGCTGTATACGGGAGGTTCTTCGCAATCACTATTTGGACTTACCCTACCCCCAAGAGCCGCTTCATTGGGAACTTGAATATTTTCAAGAACAGGCTCTGCTGCTGGAAGTGGTGTGTCAAATTCTACTGTAACCGCCTTAAAGTCATGAAGGCCTAATAGATCATTAACCAGTTCAGAATTATCTGGTCCTCTGACTACCCCGTTTTTGTCAATGTTGTAGTCTGCCACTTCATATGCAAATGTAGGTGCTCCAAGATATCTTGCAGGAGCATTCAGTTTTTGGCTGATTGCGTTGACTAGCTCTTTTCTTTTTGCTCCTGTGACATTATAGTTTATCTGCATTTTTTATACCGCCTTTCTATTTTCAGTACATACATATATCACTCTAAAGGCTGTTAATATCAAGTCATTTAGAGCATCTTTCTGTAGAAAAGACTCTTCCATTAATCGGCGGTAGCAACGTCTGGCAGGTCACAATATCTTATTTTCGAACCATCTCTTAAAAGAAACACACCATCAGAATTTCCGACTTGCTCAATATACCTTTTCACGATGACATCGCAGTACTTTTCATCCAGTTCAATGGTGTAACAAATTCTATCTGTCTGCTCACAGGCAATCAGTGTACTTCCTGAACCTCCAAAGGGATCAAGCACAATACAGTTACTAAGGCTCGAATTCATAATGGGGTATGCCACAAGTGCCACTGGTTTCATGGTTGGGTGGTCGCTATTTTTCTTTGGTTTCTCAAACTCCCAGATGGTGGTCTGCTTGCGGTCTGAATACCAGAGATGCTTGCCTTTCTTTTTCCATCCAAAGAGTACCGGTTCATGTTGCCATTGATAAGGAGAGCGATCGAGAACAAGGGACTGCTTTTTCCATATACAAGTACCAGAAAGATAAAATCCTGCATCGGAGAATGCTCTTCTGAAATTGAGTCCTTCCGTATCAGCATGGAATACATAAATAGAAGCGTCCTTTGCCATCGCTGCTTCGGTGTTTTGAAATGCCGCAAGCAGAAAATCATAGAACGCTTCATTAGCCATATTGTCATTTTTGATTTTTCCAGCAGTGCCTTCATAGTTGACGTTATATGGAGGGTCCGTAACTACCAGATTGGCAGCTTTCCCATCCATCAAGACATCAAAGGTGTCTTTCTTTGTACTGTCTCCACAGACTAATCGATGCTGTCCAAGTAGCCAAACATCCCCTAAATGCGAAACAGCGGGCTTTTTCAGCTCACTGTCTACATCAAAATCATCTTCTTTTATATTATCCTTAAGGGAATCCTTGAAAAGATCGTCCAACTCTCCCGGGTCAAAACCTGTCAAAGACACATCAAAGTCTGAAGCATTTAGGTCCGTGATGAGAAGTGCTAATTTGTCTTTATCCCAATCACCACTAATTTTATTTAGTGCAATGTTCAGCGCCTTCTCCTTTTGCTCATCCATTTCAACTACTACGCATTCTATTTCATCCATGCCCATACTCAGCAGGACTTTCAAGCGTTGATGCCCTCCGATAACTCTGCCTGTGGTCTTATTCCATATTACGGGTTCTACATATCCAAACTCCTCAAGGGAGCGTTTAAGTTTCTCATATTCCGGATCACCTGGTTTTAAATCTTTCCTTGGGTTATATTCAGCGGGGATGAGTTGTTTCGTTTTAATCTTCTCTATCAACATACTTTTCCACCGCCTTTCTAAATTCACTGTATTTATTTACATCCTCCCACGGGAACAGACAACTGTTAAAGTGACCATAAGCCGCGGTGTCAGAGTAAATGACATTTCTAAGACGTAGCTTTTCAATGATGGCCGCGGGTCTTAAGTTGAAAGTCTCCTGGGCAGCAAGAGTTAATATTTCATCAGAAACAGTGCCAGTACCAAGGGTATTTACAGTAAAAGCTACTGGATTTGCCTTACCAATGGCATAGGAAATACTCACTTCACATTTCTTTGCATAACCACACCAAACGATATGCTTGGCAATATAGCGAGCCATGTAAGCACCGCTTCGGTCAACTTTGGTTGGGTCTTTACCACAAAGAGCACCACCTCCATGAGATGTAAGCCCTCCGTAGGTATCGACCATGATTTTTCTACCGGTCAAACCCGTATCAGCAGCGGGACCACCAAGAACAAACTGACCAGATGGATTGACGAGAAGTTCTGTTTCATCATCAAAAGGGAAATCCTCAAAGCATTGCCATAAGACATTGTTAAGAATATCTGTCTTAAGTTCTTCCTGCGTTTTATTCTTATCATGCTGCACAGAAATCACAATCGTCTTTATTCTCACTGGAGTGTCATCCTCATATTCTACTGTTACCTGTGCTTTACCATCGGGAAGAATCCCTTTGATCAGCTTTCCTTTGCGACAATCATCCAGTCTCTTTACTATTCTGTGAGACAGTACAAGAGGGAGAGGAAGCATTTCTCTTGTTTCCTTTGTAGCATAACCATACATAGTTCCCTGGTCTCCGGCACCTATTGAACCGTACTGTTCATTTATTCCATTTCGTGCTTCTAGTGCGGTATTCACACCAGCCGCAATATCTACACTTTGATTATGTACATATATATAAGGTGATTAACTTTTAGACTTACACTCTTTTTCTTCGTTTTCCTGTATACTATTCTTAATAGATATGAAACGGAGAAAAATGATGCGTAAAATTGTCCTAATTCCTGAAGAACAAATTCCTGCTGCTTTAGAAGAATTAAAGCTTGTCATGAAAGAAGAAAACAATCATAAAATGTTCGTTCGCTACCAAGTGATTTATATGTTACTTTCCGGCGAATCGTATGAAAAAATTGTCGACTATACAGGTCTTTCTTTAGCGACGCTGTTCAATTATCGCAAAGCTTATTGTGAAAAAGGGATCGCTGGACTTGGACGTAAAAAACAACCTGGTCGAAAGCGTCATTTAACGGCTGAACAAGAAGCACGAGTCGTCGCGACAATTGTCAACCAAACGCCTAAAGATGCTGGTTTTCCCGTTGAAATGAACTGGACAGCGCCTCTTCTTCGCGATTGGATTGAGCGAACATTTGGTGTGTCTTTTTCTGTACGTGGGACACGTGATTTATTGTACCGTCTTGGTTTAAGTTATACGAAACCAACGTATACATTGGAAAAAGCAGACCCCCTCAAACAAGCAGTTTTCCTTGAAAAATTTGAACAGGCGAAAAAAAACTAATTCATGGTCAAATTGATCGTATTTTATTTGAAGACGAGTCAATGATCCGTGATTACCAAGCGATTTCCAACACGTGGTTTCTTAAAGGTCAACAAAAAATCATTCCAACATATGGCCGACATCAAGGGGTTAAGCTAATTGGTACATTGGATTACGAAACGGGCGATGTATTTTGCGTGCAAGAAGAACAATATACCGCTGTTGAATTCCTAAGTTTTTTAGAAAAAGTCATCGCTCGTTATCCGAATGAACGCATCGTGATGGTATTAGACAATGCGCGCATACACCATGCGAAATTGATTCAACCATTTTTAGAAAAGTATCAAGATTTCTTTGAATTTCTGTTCCTTCCGCCGTACAGTCCCAATTTAAATTTAATCGAAGGACTGTGGAAATGGATGAAGACAACGGTGATCCACAATGTCTTTTACTCAAATGTCGGAAAGATTCAACGTGCTGTCCAAGGCTTTATCCAAATGATTAATCAAACACCTGAAAATACGGTGAATAGGCTGTGCTTGAAACTCTAATTTTCTTTCACCGTATATATATACATAAATCAAAAATTTTAGAGGATTGTATCCCACATCTTTCAGTACAGTTTTTACAATGTCTCTAATGTTCACTTTCTCGCTGCAGGAGATCTCGCCCGCCACGATAATTTTCCCCTTGGTTGCCATTACCTCACAAGCGACACGTGATGCCCTATCTTTACGTAGGCAAGCTTCCAAAATGCTATCTGCTATGATGTCGCATAGTTTGTCAGGATGTCCAGCACATACACTTTCGGCTGTTAAATATCTTTTACTCATTACATCATATCTCCTCATCTTTATTTTCCTCTGCGGGCAGATAGCAGTCGCTCCATCACGTCGTCCTGTGGATTTAAACCTGAATACTCTGTAGCACAATTCTCTCGAACGATTTGATATATCTCCATCCATAGCCTATTTGTCTGACTCATAAAGTTCTGACTCATCGCTACATAGGGACTTTGAATAGCATTGCCGGTGGTTGGGTGCTTGGCTAGAAAGCCAAACTCAGTTACTGCTTCCTCACACTGTATCCATCTGGCCGCACTCATGGCATATCGCTCTAGAAGCTGTGGAAGTACCAAATGGGCACAGCCACGTTCCTCAAGCCATTTCCATGTAATTTCATAGATTTCACTTGCTACTAGGGTTTTCCCATCCTTTTGCACTGCGGAGAGCATGGCCATTGGCTTTGGCATTTCTTGCCCCTTCAGGTCAGCGGTATTTTGGAACTCAACGACTTCAATTTTTCTCTTACCGGGATTTCCCTCTGCAATTTTGTCAGCAAGCGGTTTCTTCTTTTGACCGGAGCCTATACGGGCACCTCCACGATTTGTTCCGTCTTTGGCCATTCACTCACCTCTTTTCATCGATGGGCGCCTATTACCCTGTTTGAAACCGCGAATTTTCACGCGTTGCCCCACGCCCGTTACACAAAGAAAAAGCTGTAGAGATTTGACTCCCCCTACCGGTTTCCCCAACGGTCTCCATCTCTTGCTGTGATAGCAGAGTGGCAAGGAGTACAAAGAGCCATCAGATTACTCCTATCGTGAGTCCCTCCTCTTGCAAGAGGAAGAATGTGATGGACTTCATTTGCTGGGGTCAGCTTTCCTTGTCGATGGCATTCCTCACAAAGAGGATGAGCTGCAATGTAACGGTCACGAATTCTTTTCCAAGCACGACCATAACGCTTACGGGTTGCTGGGTCACGGTCATACTTCTCATACCGTGCAGCTTCCTTCTTGCCATGCTCTTCACAAAAGCGCTTGTCGGTTAGCTCTGGGCAACCAGGGTAAGAGCACGGTCGCTTAGGTTTCTTTGGCATACGGCACCTCCTTTTACCCATAGAAAAAGCCCTCGCAGGAGAAATGCTCCCGTGAAGGCTTCTGTTTATTAATATTCCATACTACCATTATATAACTTTCACTACGGACAAACAGTGTCACCGTATGCCAAACTATGCCAAAGTGTGCCAACTTTTTATAATTATCGCGATTGACTTGTGGAACTCTTGCTTTAAACGTGTGTTAAAATAGAATTGAGAATAATAAATTTATGAAGTTGGTTTTCAACAATCAGGCCAGATTGTGGAGGAAGGATTAGATATTTATTCTAATGAATAAGACTATAAGACAAATGAAGTGTAAAATATGTTTGACATCTCATTTGTCTTTTTTTTATAATTAAGATGTAAAAAACCTTTTACACCTTATTAAATCTAAAGGTGGCTTAGTAAATGGAAAATAGAATTAAGGAGTACAGAGAAAAAAGCAGTCTTTCACAAGGGAAATTAGCAGAATTATGCAATGTAAGTAGACAAACGATTAACGCTATTGAGAACAATAAATATGACCCAAGTTTGCAGTTAGCATTTGATATAGCAAGGACTTTGGGAGTCACTATGGAAGATTTATTTATCTCTGAGAATGGGGGAGGAACGGAATGAATAAAACTAAAAGTATTGTAGCTATTTTAGTCTTTATTGCCTTTCTATCAATTGTAGGGTTTTCCTTATACAAATGGGTTAGTTTTGGAACTATAGATGCAGCTGGTATATTCTTTAGTTTTCTAGCTTTAAGCTATTTTTTTAATTGGCTTAATTGGGGGCATCATGAAGGCGGTGGCGAGAAAGATGAATTAGATAGACATATTGAAACTCAAAGTGCCAAAATAGGTTATTATGTACTGATGATTCTATCTGGTTTAATATTATTTATTTCTGAAGGAACCGGTAATTTCAATAATATTGATAATTATCCACTGGTTATAGTGGTAGGTCTAACATTTGTTACGGTCCCAATTACAGAATTTATTTATTCAAAGAAGTACAAGTAATAATAATGTTTATATTAAACAATCGGGCGCAATTGTTTAAACAAAAAAGGCATTACATGGTAGCAGAAATATGTAATGCCTTTTCATTTTCCGATTATTTTGGAACCTTTAGATGTTGCAAAGCGGATGAATGGAGTCTATGCACGGTTCTCATAGAAACATTAAGGTTGACACAGATTTCTTCCCAGTTAAGAAAGTTAATGTATCGGTAGCGAAGAATCAGCTTCTCATCTACGTTTTCCATCTGGTTAATTGCTTCACGGATATCTGATTTAAGCTTTACTAGCCGTTCAACCTCTTGTTGTATCTGTTGCTCCAAATCTACTATTCTAATCACATACTTTTCAAAGGGTGGGTCAGTACTCTTGGTTCGACTGACTTTCTCATCAAGCACAGGGGATGAAACACTTCTTGATAAATCCCTTAAGTTTTGCAACTCTTCAAGGTCGGAGTTAATCAATTCATTCAAACGGTAAGCCTGTTTTAAGAATTCCTTAGCTGTCATCATCGCACCACCTCCTCTTGTAGTTGTTGAATTAACATGTCAGGGTTTAGAGAGGTGAGGACATTGAACAATTCAGAATGAAAGAAGCACTCAACCTCACGTTTTGTATATAAAGCAGAATCATTGCGAGGGTGTTTTGCTAGTCTTTTCAGTGCAAAACGATAATCTTTAACTGCCTGTAGAATAATGGCATTCGCCAGTTTTTCAAATGCATCCATCATACAGCATCCCTCTCTTTCCCAAGATTTGCTTTGACAGCATTGATAAGGTCGGACTGTGTCTTTTCCTTTTTCTTCAAAGCATTCATAACATCTTCATCAATCGTGCCTTTAGTAATAATGTGATGGATAACCACGGTTTCATTTTGTCCTTGTCTCCAAAGTCTCGCATTGGTTTGCTGATAGAGTTCCAGACTCCAAGTAAGTCCAAACCAGATAAGCGTTGAACCACCACTTTGTAAGTTAAGGCCGTGTCCCGCTGATGCAGGATGGATAACCGCTACAGAAATATCGCCGTTGTTCCAATCCTTAATATCCTTGGAAGTCTTAATTTCTCGTACATTGAATTTTGCCTTAATACGCTCTAAATCGTGATTATACCAATAGGCAATAAGCACAGGTTTTCCGTTAGTACCTTCAATTAAATCCTCAAGAGCATCTAGCTTGCGGTCGTGGATAATATGAGGATTTTTATCATCATCATAGATCGCACCATTTGCCATTTGCAGGAGTTTGCCTGAAAGGACGGCTGCATTCATGGCATCTATTTCTTCATCAGCAAATTCAATAACCATCTCTTCACGAAAGTGATCATATACGGATTGTTCTTTGTCATTTAGATATACTGGTACTTCATTGATCACGCACTCTGGCATTTTCAGAAAATCGACTGATTTCATGGAAATGGTAATATCCGAAATGAGCTGATAAATGGCATCTTCAGCACCTGGCAATGGTTTATATGAAAATACGATTTGCTGATTACGTTTATCCGGTGTAAAAAAGGAATTGCGGTAGTGAGTTATGTATCTGCCGAGTCTTTTACCCATGTCGAGAATACGAAACTCTGCCCACAAATCCATTAACCCATTACTGGATGGTGTACCCGTAAGACCCACGATCCGTTTTGCCCTCGGCCTTACTTTTAGTAAACTTTTAAATCTTTTGGCACCATAGGACTTAAAAGATGATAGCTCATCGATTACCACCATGTCATAATCAAAAGGGATGCCACTTTTATTTACTAACCAGTCAACATTTTCTCTGTTTATAAGATAGACACTTGCAGGTTTTCTAAGAGCCGCCAATCGCTCCTGTTCTGTTCCGATGGCTACTGAAAACTCCAGTCCTTTTAAATGCTCCCACTTATTTATCTCAGCTGGCCAAGTATCCCTTGCTACTCGAAGTGGAGCAATGACCAGAACCTTTCCAATTTCAAAACGATCAAGACATAGGTCAAATATAGCCGTTAGAGTAATGACACTTTTGCCAAGACCCATTTCTAGAAACACCGCAGCAATGGGATGGTCTAGAATGAAGTTCGTTGCATAGGTCTGATATTTATGAGGATTGTATTTCACTCAGTATCCCTCCAATCTGCTGAACATCATCAATGACATAGCAGGTAAAGCCTAACTTCTGTAATTGCCTTATTCTTCTAATCTGTAACGGACGAGGTTTCTTTCCGGGAGCCTTTAATTCTATAAAAGCCATCTTCCCATATGGTAAAAGCACTAGGCGGTCTGGCATTCCATCTAAACCTGGACTAACAAACTTCGCCGCAATGCCTCCCATCTTTTTTACCTCCGCCACCAGTTTCTTTTCGATATATTTTTCAAGCATAAAAACCTCCCACTATAAAAAGCTCGGAACAAGAAAACAACTTTGAACCATTTTTCCTATACGCGCGCGTATGCGTGTATGCACAGGCTACTATTACTTCTTTTTACTATTTATAAATAAATAGGATACTTCTTGTTCCACTTGTTCCGAACCGTTGATTTTCCTTATCGTTACTAGCTTTAGGGAAAGAACCAGTATGGGAACAAGGTAAGGTACAACTTAGCGTTGTTCCTCGACTCGGGAATAAGCTCGTTGCTTTCCGTAGACAGGAAACGTCACAACACCATTCTTGTTCCCAGTGTACTTGTTCCACTCACTGATCTTTCTCATAATGGCACCGATGGCATAGGAATCTGATGGTTTTAGCATTGATGCCTCTTTACCGAAACACTCACACCAAATTTCCATATTGCAAACAAGAATTCTTTTTACTGTTCCAACACGGGTGCCGCCGCCAAATTCGCTACCGCCGAGGAAATTTCTACGCTCGTACAAAGACATTGTGTCCCAATCATCCGGTAAGAGCGTATCCAAGTAGGTACGAACCAGTCCTTCTCGTTCATCTGTTTCCATAGCATCTGCCTGTTCACTGGTTGCCATGGTTACATCATCACCTTCAAGGTAGAGTTTTTCGCCCTTCTCATAAAGAACTAGAGCCTCTGCCCAAATCTGCTGTACTTCCTCTTTGGTCATCTGCCAAGCTTTCTTTCTACTGTTACCGCTAATGCGGACTGGCCAAAATCTGCGGTTACCCGTAATATCCCGAAGAAATCCGCTTTCTGCATTGGTAGAACCCACAATTACGCATTGACGGGGATGGCTTTCGACGTTGACCCCATAACTGGCACGGTACTTATCATCCGCCCTCGAAATAAAGGACTTCACAATCTCCACATCCGTCTTACGCATTCCTGCAAGCTCACCGAGTTCCAACAACCAATATCCCTGAAGTTTTTCAGCCCCAGATTTATCTTTCATGTCCGTGAGAGTTAAACTGTCTGAAAACCAATCTCCGGCAAGCTTGGCAAAGAAAGTTGATTTACCGATGCCTTGAGGACCATTTAAGATAAGAACACTATCAAACTTTGTGCCTGGTCTATAAATACGGGCTACCGCTGCAACCATCGTTTTGCGAATAATTGCCTTTGTGTAGGAATTATCTGTTGCACCGAAATAATCAATGAGTAGATTTTCTACTCGACTAATACCATCCCATTTTGGCAGTGAGTCGAGATACTCCTTAACAGGGTGGTAGGCTCGTTCTGACGCTACAGCTAACACAGCATCTTTGGTCTTGGTAGGAGAATAGACTCCGTATTTACTGCTTAAGTACACCTTAAGAAGCGCGTTATCCGAATCATTCCAACCAGCCTTGATCTGTTCCCAAGGCAGACCACCTTTGGCATCAATCCCATCACGGTGGCAATTGAAAGCGATATGTTGTAATTCCTCATCATGCCGAATAATCAAGACAATGTTGTCTAAAGTGTCTTTTATCCGACCTTGCTTATCCAGTTCCAAACCTGTCTGCCAATCCTCATCACTAAACTCCTCTTCAGCCTGAGCCTGTCTCTCCTTTGCGAACTCAGCTTTTACCGCTTCATCTTTTATAGCAAACTCGCACATTGCCACAAAAGACGGCATCTTTCCAGGAGCTATAGTAGTGGAAGCTCTATCATCTAAAGTACCGAATTTATGAATACGAACGAGATCAAAAGCATTAAGAAGCAGGCCGCTTGCTGGGTCAGTAGCATGGTGGCTGTATGCAAATTTATCATCATAGATAATCACACCCGCACTACTGTCAGCTGGAATATAGTCATAGCGTCCTTCCATAGCAGAGGGTTCATAAACTGCGCCTAAAAATTTATCAATTGCTTCACGAACGGAGTAGGCACGACAGAATGTTCCTACCACACCTTCCTTTAAAAGCGGGTCTGCTTGCTCTTTAAGACTGCGATTAATAACCTCAGACTGCCTGCTTGATACAGGCCAAGTTGATGTATCTCGCCAGTTTTCATATTTTGCAAGATAAATATCCGGGTCAAGTAATACTCCATCCTGCTCTTCATAGACAAATTCACCGTTAGATGAAGTGGATGGCCAATACATTAGGCGATGCGCTTCATATGTCGTATCATCAAAAAGGTCAATACCGATTTCTTTTGCCACCATACGTCCAACGGCTGCGTATTCTTCTTCGCTGATCTCACGAGCAAGTGGAACGATAAGTCTAAGTCTTGGATTTTCCGGTGTGTGCTTATGGGTGGAGTAAACGCAGCATTTGAAATCGAAAAGCATACTGATTTGCTCCCAAATATCGGGCCTACCGTAATCCATATCAAGGGTAAGTAAAGAGCGGCAGAGAACATTGCCCTTCTTTCGCCTTCCTTCTTTTAAATGCCCTCCGACAAAGCCACCGACATCTTTGATATCATCTTGTTGACCTTTTTTAAGTTTTCGATATTCTTCTACCGTTTCTGTAGTACGTTGGGTTGTCTTTACACGGGAACAAAAATCCTCCCAGGAGATATCTTTGTTTTTCCATTTCCTGTCCATCCGGCTATTGCCCACTGCAATTTTCATAAGCTATCAACCTCCTCATGCTCCGGACTAAAATATCTGACTGTTTGTCTGCGTTTCTTGGCTACTTCAATTTCCCTCGCCATACCTTTTGAGATGGTATTGCCCAGCACCCACACCTCGGAGCATTTGCCCATGAGCACGATGTCCATAAATATGGCAAGCTCCCGTTCCTCTGGATTTTCATCATCCATAAACTGTGGAAACATAAGATGGGGAGCAATCGGAATACAGTTTTGGTCTAAGGCAAACCTGCAAAAACTACGAGCCTTTTTAATGTTTCCTTCTACATCACCGGAATAGGGAGAACAGATATATACAAGCGGCTTAAAGGCAGATTTTTTCTCTGCCTTTTCCTTTTTCATTATGTTGGTCAGTGCTTCATGGGGAGTTGGGTCATGGTATCCTTCGTGATTGAATTTGTTGATTCCCATTACACACCCTCCATTTCTATCTGAGGCAAAATACCGTCTGCCTTCATCAGTTCGTAAATGAAGAGTCTGCCTTTTTGAGTCCAATATGTATGGACCTTTGTATGCTGTTCACCGTTACTGCCAAGGTAGCTATGTGTCTTAGTACTGGTGTAGCCTTTTTCCGCATACTTCTGATATAAGAGCCAAATGCCTCCTTGTTTAAATTGGATGCCCTTTTTATTAAGATAGCGGTTCATCCAAATAGCTGACTTACCGTAATCTTTGGCGATTGCTGATGTGGAAATGAGGTCTTTGCAATTTAAAACCACATCGTAATAAGACACTTTCGGTTTCATTTCTGCAATTTGCTGATTCTGAACAGCAACCGTACCTTCAAGCACTTTATTTTGATTCCTTACTTGAGTTAGTTGTTGATTGGCAAACTGTAATGCCCTTGCCATGATCGCCTCAGGGGAATTCCATCGTCTTTCTATTTCAAGAAAGTATTGACGGCATTGTTTTCCTTTTGGAGTACGCTGTATCATACATAGCTCTTTTGCCATATCAATTGTTAACTGATGGTCTATGCTTGGTCTGCCTCCAGTACTTTCGCTCAAAAATGAGCTAAAGTCTGACCCTTCCTCAAATCCGTACTCACACATTCTTGGAAACCAATCTTTATAAGCGGTCTTTACTTCCAAGGCTTCATGTAAATCACGACCGAGTACGGTTGGTCGTTGATTTTCATAATTGATTTTTACTAATTCGTCCATACGAATTACCTCCTGCAATATAGTCAGAGGAAAGTTCCTCTACCTAATAGCCACAGGAGGTAATGATTGTTGAGGATTTTGAAAAAATAAATTATACATCCGGATTTTTGTTCGAAATTTGTGTATGTAAAATAGATTTAAAAGCTGATTCAGTAATTTTCTACTTTTACAAACGGACTAGATTGATGAACAAAAAATGGTAACGTAAACTGTAATAGGCCTATAGGATTTGGAGCTAATAAGAGAAGAGGAAAACAATCATTTTGGTATCATATTTTATCTATGACCTGGATGAGTAAGGTTGGTAGAGCCTCGAGGAGAATCAATTAAAATAAAAAATACAGAGCGAGAAATTCTCACTCTGTATTTTTTATTTTACATCATTCACTTATTGCTTTTACTTGATGTTATTTTACGAGTGGCTAAAGCTATGATTCCACCAACTGCAATAAATACAATGTCCAAAACGATTTCAAACCCTTGAAACGCATCAATATAATTTACTAAAAACCAACTTTTTCCCCCATTAGTCAAATGATTGATTAATCCGCCTATTCCCTGAATAATAAAAAGTAGACTGAGACCACTGATAATTTCTTTCATGATGAACACCTCTTTAATATTTTTTCTAATTTAATATGCCTCTAAGACCGATATTAAAAAAAACTGCACCTATGACTCCTGTCGCTACCAAGAGTGAAGAGATTGGAGCTTCATTTAATTTTGACCTGATTTTAATAAGAAATTGTTGCAATCTTTCTTTAAATATAATATTAACCCCTAACAGTAATAGAGAAGGAAGCACCATTACTAGATTGTATCCAATTATTATTAAGATAGCAGGTGTAGTCTCAATTGTTTGATGATTCATTAAAAAGATTGAATAAAAGTAAGGCAATGCCGTTACAAATTCAATTAGGAAAACAATGATTCCTAGTATAATCATCCCTTTAATTGTTGTATTTTTGGGGATAAATGAAATTAAACGTTTTTTTGTAGTCTCTTTTGGTTTACTGAAGCTTATTAGAACAAGAACTGCTCCAAGTAGGATATAAAACCAATTGATAAAGTCAAACTGAGACAATTGTTCTATTCTCTTCAATAATGAATTTCCACCAAAGTAGAGTAATAAACCCGTGATGAAATAGCCTAACTGCGTGATGAATAAAAACACAAATAAACGAGAAGATAACTGATTCGGTTGTGTCAGTAATAAATAGGCTGTTACAGTCAGTACACCGGGACTTAAAATATCAATTAAAGCACACAAAGAAATAATCATTAATGCTGAAGAAATGTCTAATGATGAAGAAGGCATCAATGCTTCAATAGTTTCGATCAAACAAACTAGTCCTCCTTTAAATGTTGTGGTATTATCTATTTAACACACCGTGCTATAAAAAGATAATAACACACTGTGCTAAATAAAGGAAGTGATTTTTATAATGCCAAAAATTGTTGATCATGATGAAAAGCGCAAACAAATTGCTGAGGCTGCATGGAATATTATTAGGGAAGAAGGGGTTGAGAAAGCGTCTATACGAAGAGTTGCAGCTGAGGCAGGGATGTCTTCTGGTGCGTTAAGACATTATTTTTCAACTCAAGATGAAATGTTATTATTTATTATGAATTACTACTTAGAAGAAGGGAAAAAACGTTCTCAAAATAAAGAATGGTCAGAAAACCCAGTGCAGGCAGTAGAAGAAGTTTTATTAGAGCTAGTACCAATAGATGAAGAAAAGAAAATTGAAACGAGTGTTTGGTGGATTCTTGCATTACGTTCACTTACAAGTGATACAATAAAGGACAAAAAAGATGAAATGACGGACGGTACATATGAATTAGCAAATTCAATGATTGAAATCTTAGCTCTAAAAGGCGTATTATCAGATTCAATGAATGCAGAATTAGAAAAGAGTAGGTTAACGGCATTAATAGAGGGATTGTCAATTCATGCTTTATTAAGACCTGATGTATACTCTCCAGAAAAGGTGAAGGAAGTTATTCGTTATCATTTAGAGACACTCTGCAATAAAATCAATTAAGCTAATCGGTCGATGTATCAATTATTGTCCCATGTGTTTTTAATAGATTTAGTCTTACGCCTTGATTTATTATTAACTTTATAGAGAGAGGAGTCAAAATCGGTTCTTTCACTATATTTCTTCAAGATTCGAATTTTAACCCTTTATTCCACAAAAATGGAGCGTTTATTAAACAAACAAGATAGCACGTACCGGTCATAAAATAAGTGCTATCCTGTTTTCATTATTTAAAAATTGAAGGTCTTTTAACCTCCTCCCACACGATAATCCGAATACTAATTAATTTAATCTTTTTGATAAAACTGACACTCGTAGCCGTCAGCACTGAGTAACAGGCCATTTGCCCATGTTGGTGTCCTAGCCATCTGTTCACAAATAGCGGAAAGTGACATTCCCATATCCGCCTCGATGATAATTTCATCGTGTACATGAGCCACAATGGAACAATTCTTTAATGTCTGCATGGCATGACACAAAATGTCACGACTGATTGCCTGAACAATATTCTCTACAAATTTGGGTCCATAGCTTTCGATTCTTTCCCATTTCTTCGTCCCACCGACCCCTTCGTAAGTAACCGACTCACCGCCGAACATATTCTCTCCCATACGAGGTTTCACATAGGCAAGCCGTCTACCAGAAGGAAGGACAATAAAGAGCATTCCACTTTGATATATAAATTTAATGCCATGTGTCGCTGTGGGAGTCTTTTGCTTAACACAAGTTTTTACAGCACGGTCAACATCCCACCAAAGTTTTGTGATATTGGGATTAGATTGTCTCCAAGCCGTTACAAGGGGCTGAAGTTCCTCTTCTTCTATTCCCATCTCCAAAGCACCCATTGATTTTAATGCTCCAACAGATCCACCATAACCGAGGGCAAGTTCGGCTATTTTCCCTTTCTGACGAAGGTGACCGTTTACACCATGCTTTTCAACAGGTACATTAAACATTTGAGACGCACTGGCACAGTAGATGTCACCGCCGTTTTGGAATACATCTATTCTCCATTTTTCACCTGCAAGCCAAGCAATGACGCGAGCCTCAATCGCCGAAAAATCTGCCACAATGAACTTCATACCTTCTCGTGGTATAAAAGCAGTACGGATAAGTTCCGACAGTACCTCTGGGATTGAATCATATAGTAAAGTAAGAGCATCAAAGTTTCCGCTTCGAACTAAAGCACGAGCCTGTTCCAAATCGGACATATGGTTTTGGGGTAGATTTTGCAACTGAATCAGCCTGCCAGAGAATCTGCCGGTTCTGTTGGCTCCGTAAAACTGAAACATTCCTCTTGCACGACCGTCACTACATACCGCATTCTCCATTGCTGTGTATTTTTTCACCGATGATTTTGCAAGCTGCTGGCGAAGTTCCAAAACAGTGCCTAGTGGTTCAGGAGCCGTCTTTAACATCTCAGCAACCGCTTTTTTACCAAGGGTATCTGTTTCTAGCCCATTGTCGGCAAGCCAGTCTTTCATTTGTTGTACAGAGTTTGGATTCTCCAAATTAGTTATATCTTGCATCGTAGCCATTAGCTTTTCACGAGAATTTTCATCCATCTCTACAGCCTGTTTTACGAAAGTCATGTCAATGGCAATGCCACGATCATTGATTACCTGGTCGAGATGATATTCCTCCCAGATGTTCTCTGGTACTTGAAACTTGGATAATTTCTGTTGTATTGACATCTCGGATTCCACATCGCGAATGTTATATACTTTAAACCGCTCCCATTTATCCATGTCGTGTTCTGGTAAATTACGAACTCGATCACCATTAGATTTTGTAGGGGAGCAAGGTGTACAGAAATATTTGATGAGGTCTTTACCCTCTGTTAGCTTTTGTTTCTCCAAACCTAGAACTGCACCGACTCCCTCCAAAGAAAGAGGTAATCCCATATATGCCGACCATATCATGGATAGGCTACACTAAGTTAGACAGAATAAATGAGGGGTTGTAAACTTAGACTAATAACTTAAGGGAGCGTGCTTTTATGACACGTCAACGTCGAACATTTACACCTGAATTTAAACTGCAAATGGTGAAGCTTTATGAAAACGGAAAGTCTCGTGCAGATATTGTCCGTGAATACGATTTAACTGCTTCAGCTCTTGATAAATGGATTAAAAATCATCAAGCAACTGGTTCTTTCGCTGCGAAGGATAACCGGACAGAAGAAGAAACTGAGCTAGATCGCTTACGCAAAGAAAACCAACGCTTATTGATGGAGAACGATATTTTAAAGCAAGCGGCGCTGATCATGGGACGAAAATAAATGTGATTCGTAACAACGCTCACAAGTATTCGGTATCAGCAATGTGTGCCGTCCTCGACATTAAAAGAAGTACGTATTATTACCATGCGGACCTTTCTGGTGAGCGTGCAAGAAAAGCTGAAGACGCCGCACTTTCAAAAGAAATCGAACGCATATTCAAAGCCAGTCGTAACAACTATGGAACACGTAAAATCAAAAAAGAACTGATGAAATTAGCAGAGCCGAAACAAGTATCAAGACGCCGAATTGGTCGTTTAATGAGCGAAATGGGCTTAGTTTCAAACTATACAGTAGCGCAATTTAAGCCTCATCAAGCCAACTGTAACGAAGCACCTGTAAAAAATGAATTACAACGTGAATTCAATCAGAACAAGCAATTAGCTGTTATTGTCAGCGATTTAACATACGTCCGTGTCGGAAAAAAGTGGCACTATGTATGCTTATTTGTCGACCTTTTCAATCGAGAAATCATCGGTCATAGTGCAGGTGAAAATAAAACCGCAGACCTTGTGTATAAAGCGTTAGCAAGTATTGAAGCCAATTTGAATGACGTGAAAATGTTTCATACAGATCGAGGCAAAGAGTTCGATAACAAGCTGATTTCAGAAGCACTCGAGACGTTCGGCATCCAACGATCACTCAGCATGAAGGGTTGCCCTTACGATAACGCCGTGGCCGAAGCGACATTTAAGGTATTTAAAACCGAATTCGCAAATCAAGCCCACTTCACTTCCCTTGAACAGCTCGCTCTTGAACTTGACGATTACGTTCATTGGTTTAACAACATCCGTATCCACGGAACTCTTGGCTATTTAACGCCGATGGAATTCAAGCTACAGCCCACATGATTTTTGTCCAGTTTAGTGTTGACATTCCATCATGGAACATTTCCAGGATGCGGGGTTAAGATATTCAGTAAGGTTAAGCCATTTTGATAGACACACACGCTCAAACATTGCATTGAAAGCCCACTTGGTAACGGAATCATCCATAAGTGCGTTTATAATTTCATCGGGGATTTCCTCCCCACTGGCAAGGTCAACCACCTGTACTTCACCGCCATCCACCGAATAACCAAATAGTAGAATTTCAAAATCATCACTCTCTGCATAACGGTAAACTCCAGACTTTTGAAGGTTGGCACTACTAAATGTTTCAATATCAATAGAAATAGAATTCATATATTACCGCCCTTTCCAATGCAAACGAGGTGGCAGAAGAACAACCTCCACCACCTCGTCTGTATTTATTCCTTATGCTAGAAAATCATCATCAATAGTTGTGAAGTCATCAGCTGCATTGGTCCTTCCACCTAAAGGCTCTCCATCTCTTATCTTCTGGATGTTGCCAAGACCACATGCTACACCCTTATTGCCATTAGAGTTAAAAGCATAGAAATTTAGGGATACTCTTGCATAACAACCGCTGTAAACCTCGTTGCGATCCAAGATAGGTCTAACCGCTTTATCTACTATTTGGGGTGGCGTCTTGCTGTTGGCATTTACAAAATAATGCCCTTTATAAGCCTCATCATCACGTTCTACATCACCATCACGAAGTGGCAGTTTGATAGCCGCCTTATTCGGCTTTTTACCACCAAACTGTGCAATGCCCTCTTCAATGGCTGCATCTACTGCTGCATTGATAGCATTGATGGTTTCCTTATCTGTTTTGGGAATCAATACGGATACGCTGTACTTTTCCGCTCCGCCATTGATGGATACGGGTTCCCAGCCGTGAAAGTAGCTGAGACGGGTGTTGACACTTGTAATAACCTTCGTTCTGTTTTGATTATTCATATTCCAATTCCTCCGTTATTTCGTTAAATTCGTTATTTACGTTTGATATATTCATAGCTGGTGTGTATTGCATAATAAAAGTGCAGACTAGTGCAGCGAATTTGTACAGAGTCTAGCACTTTTTTAGTGCAAAAAAATAGACTTGCCAGCCACCCCAAGTCACTCTACTGTTAAAGTGTCGAATTTTACCAGTGGAGGTTTGAAAGGATGCTAGCAATGTCTGAAGTTAATTGTATCAAAACATTACGAAATGAAAAAGGATTATCGATTACTGAAATCGCCAATACAATGCAAGTCAATTGGCGTACTGCCAAGAAATACGGTGATGGGGATCAGTTGCCGCAGGAGAAAACTCACCTGAAAAAAGGCATGATGTACGACGAAAAATGGGGAGAAATCGTAGTTGATTGGTTAGAAGAGGATTTAAAACTAAAGAAAAAATTACGCCGTACAAACAAGAAAATGCTTGAGGATCTAGTAAAGATGGGATTCAAAGGTTCTTACAGAACGCTTTGTAATTTTATTCAAGAATGGAAAGCAACAGAAGAAGAGGAAGCAGATAAAGGGCATGAACGTTTAAATCATCCAGGAGGAGAAGCACAGGTAGACTTCGGTGTAATGGAGGCTGTTCAAGATGGGGAAATTATTGATGTTCACGCATTAGTCATGTCATTCCCTGCAAGTAATACAGCATTTGCGGTGCCGATGCCTGGTGAAAACTTAGAATGTTTTTTAGGTGGACTTCAAATGTTGTTTAAACAGGCTGGTGGTATTCCTTTGAGCATTCGAATTGATAACCTAACACCTGCGGTGAAAAAAGTAAGAAAAGGAGATTCAGAGGCCCAATTAACCGAAGCCTTCCGACATTTCCAACAATATTACGGCTTTAAAGTGCAAGTGTGTAACCCACGCAAAGGAAATGAAAAAGGTCATGTAGAAAGAAAGGTTGGCTATGTACGCTATAATTTCTTTAGCTTGCCACCTGTCATTAAAGACCTTGAGGATTTAGGAAATCAATTAGAACAGCAGTTAGCAAATGATCGTCAACGAATTCATTATAAAAAGGAAGTACTGATTGATGAGCTATGGCAGCTTGAACAAAAGCAATTGATCAAATTACCTGAAGAACCATATCCGATATTTAAGCAGTTTCTGATAAAGTTTAATAAGTATAATGAATTCAAGCTTGATGGACATTTGATTCATGTACCAAGAGCAAGGAACTACGTCCAACTTTCTTGTGTGACATATTGGGATTCGTATAAAGTCATCACAAATGACGGTGAAATTCTATTATCTGATGCCCGTCCTTATATGAGAAAACGCCGTTTTATTCCTTGGAAGGAGATTTTAAAAGATTGGTTGAAAAAACCACGTGTTGTAGGGCATTCTCGTTATTCAAACTATTTACCAGCGCGTATTAAAGAGTATTTAACAGTGCCTTCGCTTGCCTTAAGAAAACAACGGATTAATGAATTACTGACGCTTTTACTCACACATGATATGAATGACATTGATCAAAACTTTTATAGTTATATTGGACGTGAGGTAGAAGAGACAGAACACCCTTACGGTGTGAATTGGACAGAATATGATGCCTTATCGCCAAAAGGAACGGAGGCGTTGAATCATGAATGAAGCGATTTTAACGCTCTGTAAGCAATTGAGATTGGCTTATGTGGCAGAAGCCATTAAAGTGGTACCTTTTACCGATCCAGAAGAATATATTTATCAAATTTTATTAAAAGAGCAGCTTGGCAGAGAACAAGCAAAAATAGCGCGTAATTTGAAGCAGGCACGTTTTATCGATACGAAGACGCTTGAAAGTTACCAGTGGCATAAAGATATTTGTTTACCTAGCCATTTAACAAAAGATGAATTAGAGCGACTAGATTTCATTCGAAGAAAAGAGAATATCATTTTAGTTGGAGCACCTGGAACAGGTAAAACTCATTTAGCTTCTGCACTTGGACGAAAAGCTTGTGAACAAGGATTTGAAGTGCGTTTTTATCGCGTTTCACATTTGGTTGAAGAATTAGAGCAAGCACTCCTTGTAGGGAAATTAAAGCAATTTAGAAGTAAATTAGAGAAAGTTGATTTAATGATTTTAGATGAAATGGGTTATTTGCCTTTTGGTAAAGAAGGAGCAGAATTACTGTTTCAAATTATTTCAGAGTTCTATGAACAAAAGAGCTTGATTATCACATCAAATTTAGAATTTAGTCAGTGGAACCGCATTTTCTCGGATTCACGTTTAACGGCAGCTCTGGTGGATCGTTTGATTCACCACGCCCATATTATTTCATACACGGGTCAGAGCTTCCGTTTAACCAATGCGTTGTCGAGAAAATAGAGAAAATATTGGGTGGCAATGCTCTGTATTTTTCGTTGCAATTCTCTGCACTTTTCTCTTGCAAAATACAGCAGTATCCGATCCATGCAAGAACGAAGTAAAGAGTTAATATCTGGTCGTTTACAAGACGTCGCTTATGAACGTATAGACGACCAAACGGAAGCCCTCATTTCCATGATTGGCGAACATCAAGTAGACTATCGTTTCTTTATTGGGTTTAAGCTGTTGCTGAAAGAAGAAGAAGTCAGTATGAAATCAATGGGGAAAAACATTAAAAATTCACTATCTTCATTTGTCCGTGATGCAAACCACCACCTGATGGGAGATTTTGTCTCGATGCCACATGAAGAAATGAGGCGTTTCTCTAAAATGGAATCTTTATTACAAAACAAAATTTCTAGACGTTTTAAGGTACGGCCATTAGATAAAAATGACTTTGGCTATCTGATTGAACATCTTCACGGTCAAACAGGAATTGCTTATGACGAATATGACTATGCCCTCCCTCTAAAGAAATTAAAAAAGGAAACTTTAGTGAAGCGTTATGACCTGATTAAACCGACTCGTTGTTTGATAGAGGAAAACCAACGGTATTTAAAAATCGAACAGGAAGAACAAACCACGTATGTGGCATACTTTACGATTAATTCCATTGTCGGTGATCTTGAGTTTCCATCTGATGAAATTTTTTATTATCAACAACAACAATTTGATTTTCAAATCGATACTTCCATGAACGTAGAAATTGTAACGAATAAAAAAGCGTTATCTACCGTTCGGAATAAGAAAAAGGAACTCAAAGACTTGGATAATCATGCCTGGGAATCCGATAATGAAACTGGCAGCAATGTCATCGACGCATTAGAACAGGTAAATGAATTAGAAGATGTGCTCGACCAAAGTAAAGAATCGATGTATAAATTAAGCTACGTGATTCGCGTGTCTGCTCCTAACTTGGACGAACTCAAACAGCGTTGTAATGAGGTAAAAGATTTTTATGATGATTTGAACGTAAAACTCGTTCGTCCGTTTGGAGATATGATCGGTTTACACAGTGAATTTATCCCAGCCAGTAAGCGGTATATGAATGATTATATTCAGTATGTTACATCTGATTTTTTGGCAGGACTTGGATTTGGGGCAACGCAAATGCTCGGAGAAACGGAAGGAATATATTTTGGCTACAATTTGGACACGGGAAGAAATGTCTATCTCAATCCCAGCCTGGCTAGTCAAGGAGTCAAAGGTTCTGTTACCAATGCGTTAGCTTCTGCATTCTTAGGTTCACTTGGTGGTGGGAAATCTTTTTCCAATAATCTATTAGTCTATTATGCCGTTCTCTTTGGAGGACAAGCACTCATTGTTGATCCAAAGGCAGAACGAGGAAAATGGAAAGAAACATTACCTGAAATCGCTCACGAGATTAATATTGTTAATTTAACGAGTGAAGATCAAAATAAAGGATTACTTGATCCTTATGTCATTATGAAAAAGAAAAAGGATTCAGAAAGTCTTGCGATTGATATTCTCACTTTCCTCACGGGTATTTCTAGTCGAGATGGTGAAAAGTTTCCAGTGTTACGAAGAGCGATTCGAGCTGTCAGTCAACAGGAAGAACGAGGCTTGCTTCTTGTGATTCATGAATTAAGAAGTGACCCTAATCCATTAGCGGGCCCTATTGCTGACCATATCGAGAGTTTTACGGATTATGACTTTGCCCACCTCCTCTTTTCAGATGGAACGGTGAAACATTCAATCAGTTTAGAAAAGCAGTTAAATATTATCCAAGTGGCGGATTTAGTGTTACCAGACGCAGAAACAAGTTTTGAGGAATATACAACGATGGAATTATTAAGTGTCGCCATGTTGATTGTCATTTCCACTTTTGCGTTAGACTTCATTCATTCCGACCGTAGCATTTTTAAAATTGTTGATTTGGACGAAGCCTGGAGCTTCCTACAAGTTGCACAAGGAAAAACACTTTCTAATAAATTGGTTCGTGCAGGGCGTGCCATGAATGCAGGTGTCTACTTTGTTACCCAGAACGCCGACGATTTAACCGATGAAAAATTAAAGAATAATATTGGTGTCAAGTTCGCTTTCCGTTCAAGAGATATGACAGAAATAAAGAAAACTCTTCAATTCTTTGGTGTGGATGCGGAAGATGAATCGAATCAAAGGCGATTACGGGAACTGGAAAACGGACAATGTTTAATTCAAGACTTATATGGGCGTGTGGGGATTATTCAAGTCCATCCTGTCTTTGAAGATTTATTTTATGCTTTTGACACGCGTCCACCGACACAGGAGAAGAAAGGTGGCGATTAATTTGAAAAAACAAAAATGGAAAAAGATTGTCTTAACGGTGGTACTTATTGGTACTGCCGTTTTTCTATGTCTTCTTTTACTTGGAACATTAGCTCAAGCAGCTGGCTTAGTTGATGATACGGTGTCAGAAGATAATCTCTATTCCTTGTACCCACTTGACCATTATCAATTAGATTTCTACGTGGATTCGGGTTGGGATTGGTTGCCGTGGAATTGGGATGATGGCATAGGTAAACAAGTCATGTATGGCTTATATACAATCACGAATTTCATTTGGATTATTAGCTTATATTTATCAAATGCAACAGGCTACTTAATCCAACAAGCTTATTCTCTCGATTTCATTTCCCAAACGGCAGACGCTATCGGGAAAAACATGCAAACATTAGCTGGAATTACCGCAAGTGGTTTCAGCAGTTCCGGATTTTATATAGGTTTTTTGCTTCTTTTCATTTTAGTGATTGGAATTTACGTGGCCTATACAGGCTTAATGAAACGGGAAACAACGAAAGCGATTCGGGCGATCCTAAACTTTTTAGTCGTGTTTATTTTGTCGGCTTCTTTTATCGCCTACGCTCCAACCTATATTACTAAAATTAATGATTTTTCAGCAGATATTAGTCAAGCAAGTTTAGGTTTAGGAACAAAAATCTTGATGCCGAACTCTAACAGTCAAGGAAAAGACAGCGTGGATATGATACGGAATAACCTCTTTTCCATTCAAGTGGAGCAGCCTTGGATGTTGTTGCAGTTTGATGATTCAGACAAAGAGACAATTGGCGAAGAACGTGTTGAATCCTTAGTTTCCATTAGCCCTGACGCCAATAATGGGAAAGATCGTGAAGATGCTGTCAAAGCAGAAATTGAAGATCACGACAATAAAAATTTAACGATTACGAAGACCACCACACGTTTAGGGATGGTCTTCTTTTTATTTATATTTAATATTGGAATATCCATTTTCGTGTTCCTACTATCGGGCATTATGATTTTCTCGCAAATTCTGTTTATCATCTATGCAATGTTCTTACCAATTAGTTTTCTACTTTCCATGATACCCACCTTTGAAAACATGGGAAAACAAGCGATTATGAAACTATTTAATGTGATTATGCTTCGGGCTGGGATTACGTTGATTATCACAGTAGCCTTTAGTATTTCATCCATGCTTTACAGTTTAACAACAAGTTTTCCGTTTTTCTTGATTGCCTTTTTGCAGATCGTGACGTTTGCAGGCATTTACATGAAACTCGGTGACATTATGAGCATGTTTAAACTACAAAGTAATGATTCACAACAAGTCGGACGTCAAGTCATGCGTCGTCCTTATCGAATGTTTAATCGGGGTAGTCGGCGATTACAGCGAACAATCGGACGCACCCTTGCAGGGGCAACAGCTGGAGCAACGGTCGGGGCAATGGTTGGAAAATCAAAGCAAACAAAAGGCTCGTTCTCTCCCCTACGCCCATCGCAACGGTTAACATCGACTACAAAAAATAACAAAGAACGGCCAACTGATCGCACGAAATCAACATCTTTAAGTCAGAAAGTAGGTCAAGTCACAGGAAAAGTGCTTGGTGCGAAAAGTCAGTTCCGTGCAAATATAGATCATCGTAAAGAACAACTACATGATTTACCTACTACTGCTCAATATGCGGTGATGCAAGGAAAAGAACAGCTTACAAAACCCGCCCGTGATTTTAAAGAAGGCATGAAGCAAGCAAAGGAAAAGAGACAAAAAACAGATGCAGACCGTCAAGCAAAACATCGTCAAACCATTGCAGATAGGCGGCAAGCATTGGATAAAAAACGTCCCCCTTCTCGAAAGACTGCTAGTTATGAACGACCAGTCACGCATGATGTCAATGAATCCGCACATCAAGATAGATTAAAGAACCCAACTGTTCAACAAAGAGAAAAGACAAGACCTGCCGCAAAAAGCGAGCATATGAAGCAATTCAAATTACAACGACAGTTATCGAGTCCAGACAGAAAAGAGCATTTTACAGATAATCCCAAACAACCTGTTAAAAAAGAAAACCGATCTCCTAATGAAGAACGTTCTCGACCAAAAAATAGTCGGACAATCATCAAGCGTCCTTCTAAACCGTTGAAACGTACAAACCGGAAACAAATCACTAAGCGTCCAATCCATGCTGTTAGGAGGAAACGCTGATGAAAGTCATGAAATTAAAGGTCATGTTAATTGCTGGAGGATTAGGCTTTCTTGCCTTTTTAGGGATATTAACATTTGTAGCTATTTTTATATCAAACGAAGAACACTCATCAGATGGTGGTGATTTCATTCATGATATAGGTGGCATATCAGTATCCGCCGATGTATTAAAGCACCAGCCAATGGTAGAAAAGTATGCACAAGAATATGGAATTAGTGAGTATGTCTCTACTCTACTTGCGATTATTGAAGTGGAAAGCGGCGGTAAATTGCCAGACGTAATGCAGGCCAGTGAATCGTTGGGATTACCGCCTAATACATTGGATACCGAAGCTTCTATTAAACAAGGAACAAGATATTTTGCAGATTTGTTGCGTTCTGCAGAAGCAAAAGGTATCGATGAGAATACAGTCATTCAGGCTTACAACTATGGCGGTGCTTTTATTGATTATGTCGCAAAACAAGGAAGCTCTTACTCTTTTAAATTAGCTGAAAGCTTTGCGAAGGAACGGTCAGGGGGCAGTAAAGTCACTTACTCTAATCCAATAGCCGTAAAGAAAAATGGTGGTTGGCGGTACCGTTATGGCAATATGTTTTATGTCGATTTAGTGAGTCAGTATTCTATTTCGCCTCAATTTGATGATGAAATGGTTCAGATTGTCATGAATGAAGCATTAAAATACGAAGGGTTTCCTTATGTCTTTGGTGGAGATAATCCAAATACTTCATTTGATTGTAGTGGACTCACGCAGTGGAGCTATCGGAAAGCTGGGATTAATTTGCCCCGAACAGCACAACAGCAATATAACGTAACTGAGCATATTCCTCTTTCAGAAGCAAAACCTGGGGATTTAGTATTTTTTCATTCTACGTATAACGCGGGAACGTATGTCACGCACGTTGGGATCTATGTTGGAAACAACCAAATGTATAACGCAGGTGATCCGATTGGTTATGCGGATTTGACGTCTTCTTACTGGCAAAAGCACTTAATTGGAGCTGGACGGATTAAACAATAGAAAGGGTTAGATAAAATGAAGGGATTATTTAAAAAGCAAGACAAGCAAACGAAAGAAACAAAACCTAAAAAAATAAAAGTAAAGACAGTTGGACCACGTAAAAAGTCAGTGGTGTTTTTATGGATAGTCCTCATTGGAAGTCTTGCCTTTGGAATCTATAAAAACTTTACAGCAATTGATCAACATACCGTTCATGAAAGAGAAATCATTGAAACCAAGATCATGGATACGAATGCGATTGAGAGCTTTACGAAAAACTTTGTGAAAGATTACTACACATGGGAAAATGAAAAAGATTCCATTGAACAACGGGCGGAAAAGATCAGTCACTATTTGACAGAGGAATTACAAGCTTTAAATATCGATACCGTAAGAGATGATATTCCTACTAGTTCCAGCGTAGGTAATATTGATATCTGGTCAGTATCACCAGAAAATGATAATACCTATGCGGTTGTTTATTCGGTAGATCAAAAAATTACGGAAGATAAAAATAGCGAAAGGGTTCGATCCACATATCGAATACTTCTTCATCAAGATAATGCAGGAAACTTAGTCATTACACAAAATCCTACCTTATGGAGCTTACCGAATAAATCAGATTATGAGCCACAACAACCTGAAAGTAACGGAACGGTTGATTCTGATACTGTGCAAGAAGTGACAGAGTTTTTGGAGACATTCTTTACATTTTATCCTACTGCCACTGATAAAGAACTTGCTTATTATGTGAAAAATAATGCCTTACCACCGATTGGCAAAGACTATATATTTTCAGAGCTAGTTAATCCTATATTCCAACAGTCTGGAAATCAGGTGTATGTTTGGATATCGGTGAAGTACTTAGATGGGACAACAAAGGCAACGCAGCTTTCTCAATATGTACTAACTTTAGAGAAAGATATAAATTGGATGATTGTTAAGTAACTGTGCTAACAGTTTGTTTGCTGAAAATTAATATTAATAAATTATTATTTAAACCTGTTTCACTTTTATCATTCTTGACAATTGATGATTATTAAACTTTATTAATAAAATCCACACTTTAAGTACTTAGTATATAAACAATAATTAGCTTTATTATTGAAAGTAGGAATATATAGGGTAATAAACTCCATTTGTAATATAAATATATTGAATTATTATATACTTAGTATATAATAATATTGAAAATAGGAGGGATTGATAAAGTGATTCAGGTTAAAAATCTTAAAAAGGAATTTTCACAAGGACAAGAAAGAATAAAAGTATTAAAAAATGTTAGTTTACAAATCCAAGAAGGTGAATTTGTAGCTATTATGGGTCCTAGTGGCTCTGGAAAAAGCACATTACTCCAATTGTTAGGTGGTCTTGATATACCTACTGAAGGAGATATTATAATTAATCAGCATTATTTAAATAAGATGACGGAAAAGAAAAGAACAATATTTCGTAGACAGAATATAGGATTCATTTTCCAAAATTATCAATTACTTACTAATTTAAATGTAGAAGAAAATATAGCTTTTCCGCTTCATGCAGATGGAACTTTAACAAAAGAAAAAAAGCAATTAGTTTTAGAATTACTTGATTCTGTTGGATTAAAAGGACTTGGTCAGAAAAGAGCTAATTTGCTTAGCGGTGGTCAACAACAACGTGTGGCTATAGCCAGAGCACTGGTTAGCAAACCTGCCGTATTATTGGCAGATGAGCCAACAGGTAATTTAGATAGAAATACAGCCGAAGAAATTCTTGGTTTAATAACAAAATTTAATCGAGATTACAATCAAACAATAATTATGGTTACACATGATATTTTCGCAGCTGGATTTGCAGATCGAATTATTCTTTTTAAAGATGGAGTTGTCGATCAGGTGATTTCTAGAAAGGATGAAGATTATGCTAAATATGTGGCGAATTTCATGGCGTAACATAACACAAAACAAAAAAAGATTTTTCTTTTCATTACTTGGGATTATCATTGGTGTTTCCTTTATAACATCTATGTTAATCGCAGATAAAACAACAAACGATGTTTTTAATTATTATAAACAAATGTATGTAGCAAATGCTGATTATTGGCTTTTAAGTGATGAACATACCTTTTCGGAAGAGACTGTTTCACCCCATTTAAACAGTCCAATCATTACTGAAACATTGTTTGTACTTGATAAACAAGCATTCATAGATCTAAGTGATAAATCGCTAAATCAACGATCTGTACGAATTACAGGTGTGGATGATCAAAACAGTTCCTTATTAAAACTTCCTGTTATTGAAGGGAGTTTAGACAATGAGGGATTGGTAATACCCGATGTTCTTGCAAATTTACTAAATAAAAGAGTAGGAGATACCATTCAGTTTACTAATCTGGGAGAGGCTAAAATATCTGCTGTAGTTGAGTATACACAGTTACTTGCAAGCCCGAGCAATTGGGAGAGTGCTGAATCAACCAGTTTTAGAGTCATGGCTCCACTTGATTTGTTAAGAGAATGGACAAGTATGGATAATGAGCTTTCATATGTAAGGCTTCAAACAAATGAAGAAGGTGAAAAACTTTTTCAATCTTTACAGAAAGAATTTAGTAATTCAAGTGTATATATACAGCCAGTTGTCGCAGATGATCGACAAAGTAACGATATTGGGGGACTCTATACATTTTTTTACTTAATTGCTGGCTTATCTATGCTTATTAGTGGATTCATTGTCTTTAATATGATTTATACAAGCGTTATGGAGAGAAAAAAGGAATTTGCAATAATGAAAAGTTTTGGTTATTTACAAAGTTCTATTTCTAGGCTTGTTTTAATTGAAGTAATAATTTTATCATTAATTGGTACGGCTGTAGGGGTACCAATTGGAATTTGGCTTGGCGATATGTTTATGCAAATTTTGCTTAGTGTGTTTGAATTTGACATGGTTTACACTTTGAATTGGAAAATACCTACAATAACAGCCATAGTAATAGGAATTGTATTTCCCATTATTTTCTCCTTATTTCCTATTTACAATGCGGGAAAAACTTCGGTGCTCTTAACATTAAAAATGGCAAATCAAACAGAATCATCGAAAAGACAATACGTGTTTAGAGGTATTGTAGGAGTTGGCTTATTTACTTTTATATTTATTGATCATTTCGTTTCCTATCTAGCTATTTTAGCAAGTATCATTTTGCTGTTCCCATTCTTGCTAAAAGGAGTAAGTAAGATCTTTAAACCAATTTTCAAAGTACTTTTTGGCTATTCAGGAATTTTAGCTACGCATAGCCTTACGCAGCAATTAAATCGAAATGCCAATACTTCCGCTATCCTTGCCATAGGGATAGGAGTAATCTTATTGTTAAGCTCTGTTATAGAATCTGCTCCTGAAGGTTATGAACGTGACATTAGAAATACATTTGGAGGTGATCTAAGAGCTACATCGGAAGCTCCTTGGTCTAGTGAGGATATAACAACTCTACTTTCTTATGATTCTGTAGCAAATGTTGTCCCATTAACGGAAGCCACACCCATTACATGGGAAACAATGAATGAAGAGAATAGACAATTCTCTATTTTTGCCGTAAGTAAAAAAGGGCCTATTTTATTTGAAGATATTGAAAAAGAATCGTTATATCAAGAGTTACAAAAGAAACCATCTATCCTGCTCGGTAAACGGGCTTTTGATGAATGGGGTGGAAAAGTTGGAGAATACATTCACGTAAATACTCCTTCTGGTAAACAAAAATTTGAAGTCATTGACGTTGTGGATACTTCTCATTATTCAGGATATGTTGGCTTTATGGATGAGGAGCATTTAAATAATGAATTTGGTTGGAGAAATAGTTTTGATATGCTACTAACATTAAATGATAAATATAGCAGCGAGGAATTACGAGATCAGTTATGGATAGATTTCAATGAACACCTTTCAAAAGTTAAAACTGTCGAAGATGAAATTAAATCAACTACTTCTGCGTTATCTGGTATGAACGAATTAATATTAATTATGCTATTCCTAATTATTGGTCTAGCTAGTATTGGTACAGCTAATACTCTTTTGATGAATACCTTGGAACGTACATCTGAGATTGGAACGATGCGGGCGCTTGGATTTACTAGACAGCAAGTAAGAAAGATGGTAATTGGTGAGGGGTTACTTATAGGTTTGGTAGGAGTCATTGGAGGCGTAGCATCAGGTGTGATTTTACTTTACGTTACTAGTAAATCCAAGCTTTTGGGAGATTTCATATCTTTCCAGATACCTCTTGGTAATATTGGAGTAGCATTGATTGCTGGTCTTTTACTAAGTTTATTTGCCTCTTGGATTTCTAGTACGACAGCTAGTAAAATAAATATTTTGTCATCACTCAAAGAAGGTTAAAATTATGTCGGTAAAGTACGGGATATTAACATTGTTATTCCTACAAGAAAATCATGGATACGAATTGAAAGTAGAATTAGAGTCTCTTCTAAGTATCAAGGGAAAGATTAACCCTGGTCAGATTTATACTACCCTTGACCGTCTCATTCGTGATCAACTCGTGTCATCGGCAGGAATAGATGACCAAGAAAGAAAGTTATATAAATTAGAAGCGGAAGGTGAAAATGAATTAAAAAAATGGTTATTAGAACCTGTACCTTATTACTCTACTAGGGACGACTTTCATTTTAAATGGAGTTGCGCTCGAAAAATCCACTTTGATCGAGAAAATATTATGCTTGAGCAACAAAAAGCAATGATAATGAAAGATGTAATGGAGTTGACTAAATTAAAAACGGAGTTACTTATTCAGGGTGAAGAGGATAAATATTTATTAATCAGTGGTACACTCTTACATTTGGAGGCAGATTTAAATTGGATAAGTCAGATTGAAAATAGAAATCGTTCATAAATCTAAGTAGAGGTTTCCTTTTCGATATACCGTTGTAATTATCTGTAAGCCCGAAATATAAAAAATAGCGCACCTTTACGGTACGCACGACGAATGGCCAACTATCCTAGATTTTTTTCGGATAGTTGGCTATTTTGCACATGTGGCTTGAATATTATCTGACCAAGGCATGTAATTATGTAAAATTTCAGGTTGTTGATGGAACGGTAAATTTGGTAACTCCGTCATCAGCTTCACCAGGTACTGATAAAAATCAATCCCGTTTGCTTTGGCCGTTTCAGCCAAACTTAAACAGATGGCATTCGCATTGGCACCTGCTTCGCTCACAGAGAAAAGCCAGTTTTTTCGGCCAATCACATTTGGGCGAATCGCATTTTCAGCGGGATTATTGTCAATTGCGATGTGGCCGTTTTCAAGAAAGACTTTTAACTCATCCGCTCGGCTCAATGTATATTCCGCTGCTTTCGCAATCGCGTTTTTACCAAAGAAAGGAGAACGGTCTATCCAATCGAAAAATTCAGCTATGATAGGCTTTGCTTCTTGTTGACGAACTCGTACACGTTCTTCCGGTGAAAGGTGTTTAATTTTACGTTCGATGTAAAATAAACGATCGCAATATTCAACGCCTATTCGTCCGTTTTTACTATCAGCTTTCAGCCAATAACGTCGTACGTGCGCCCAACAGTTCGCGAACTGAACATTAGGCAATTGACCATAAGCCGAATAGCCGTCACAAATCACAGTCCCATTGAATCCCGCAAGTAAATTTTCTAATATAGCTCGCCCTCGTGAGAGTGCGCTCTTAAATAAAACGATAATAGGACCTTCACTTTGTACACTACGACATACCCAATTATAGGCGTTCGATTGAGCCGGTTTTCCATCCGAACGTTTAAGTATCTGTGCATATGTTTCATCCACATGCAGCACAGATTTCGCCGTCAATAGTTGCTTCATCAAATCATAAAGCGGCTGAAGCCAATCTTCTGATACACGTATTACCCAATTGGATAAATTCTTATCGTTGGTATGTAGGCCATGTCTCTCCCATTCATTTACCTGACGGTAAAGTGGCAAGTACTGGATAAACTTATCGTAGATAAGCTTTGCTAAAACAGTGGGTCCAGCAATGCTTCTTTGGATAACACCTTGTGGTGCTTTACCACGTTTGATTTGTGCTTTTTGTAGGGCATCTTTTTTACACGCTTTGCACTCATAAGTATGTTCGAAATGTTGTACACGCTTCATCGTCGCTGGAATAAATTTAGCTTCTTCACGTACCATCGTTGAACTGAATTCTACCATTTCACCAAGACAACAATCACAAGCTAAGTTAGCTGGATGATGATGAATTTCTTCAACTTCAATATCCTCACGAAATGAATCATTTCGTTTTTTATTTGTCTTTTTACGAGTAACAGTATAACTAACCGTTTCCGTGCTTTTTTCTTCTGTCTGCTCAGGTTCGCTAAAAGACGGATCGTCTTCAAATAAAGAGCCTTGTCCATCGGGCGCTTGATACTTAGATTTCTCTGATTTAGAGCCATATAAAGCTTTTGTTAATTGGCGAACCTGTTCAGTTAATGCTTCAATTTGTTTGTTTAAACTTTTATTTTGTTCTTTCGTGTAGGATAGTTGTTCTTCCAATAATTGAATTACTTTTTCATTTGAAGCGTTTCCCAAATCATTCACCACGTTTCGTTCAGTATAAGTTGTGGATGATTATACCATTTTTTATACTGCGATTAAAAGATACCTTTTACAGATTTTGCAATTGCCTTTGGCTGTTGTAGGGATAATCCTTCTAATAACCAGCGAAGTTCTTGTTGCGAAAGGTTACGCACTTCATTTTCATCTTTTGGCCATTGTAATTTTCCATTATCTAATCGTTTATAAAGCATAGCGAAGCCATCTCCATCGAAATACAAACATTTATAACGGTCCTTGCTCCATCCAGAAAACAGAAAGATAGAATCACTATACGGATCCAATTCGAAAGAATCTTGAATGAGCGTTGCGAGACCGTCAATGCCTTTACGCATATCAGTCTTACCGCATATTATGTAGATGTTTTGCACGCTCGTAAAATCCTGTTTCATCAACCATTCAGCTCCTTCATAATGGTTTGGATAATGCGCTCATCTACGCCATTAAAGAGGGAAATTTCAGCCGTAGCGGTTTTAATTACACAACTTGGCTCAGTAGTGTATTGGCTAGAATGGAACGAAGAAGTTTCAACTGGAAGAGGGTCGAGTTTGACGGGAACAATGGTTAATTTGTCCGTTGGCATAGGAATGGCACCTCCTTTGAATGATACGTTTATCGTACCGGAGGTGCCAGGTCATTTATATGCGTTATTTGATTACGGGCTTACAATTATCTTATACTAATCATTCCCAAAAAGGAGGAGTTTAGTTGGGTCTTATTCTTGAATACAATTGGGAATTGTTTATCCTCATCGAATTATTGTCTATAGGGGCACTAATCCTATTTGGTATATTTCGTTATTTCTTTAACAAACCTAGACTTAGTATTATGTTCATTTTCTTCTTTTTGTTTATGGTAATACTTGAAGGGCTGCTCGGGTTGTATGTCTATCATCAAACAGGAGAGATTTCAACGTTTCAAATTGTTATTACTGTATTTATTATCTATGCGTTTACATTTGGAATATTTGATTTTATAAGATTAGATCGTTGGATGCGTAGAAAAATTGGAACGTTACGTGGTGTTGAATTATTGTCTGACAAAGACTATAAAATTATTGAAAGGAATAATAACCCTAAATATATTGCAAAAAAGTATCGTAAATCTTCCTATATACATTTATTTATTTTTGTTACAGTTCAAGCGATTCTTTGGATCATAGGTACGGAAAGCATCGCAGAGATAAAAATGTATTTAAGTGATTTTTCATGGATAGAGAAAGGAGTAGCAAAAGAATCACCTTATCCTAATGATGTTACCTTTGGAATCGGAATAATTTGGGGAATTGTTTTTATCGCCGATTTTATTTATTCGTGGTCTTATACATTGTTTCCAAAATAACTAAAAAACCGTTGTTTGTAGTGTGAAAAATGTATATATATATACGGTGAAAGAAAATTAGAGTTTCAAGCACAGCCTATTCACCGTATTTTCAGGTGTTTGATTAATCATTTGGATAAAGCCTTGGACAGCACGTTGAATCTTTCCGACATTTGAGTAAAAGACATTGTGGATCACCGTTGTCTTCATCCATTTCCACAGTCCTTCGATTAAATTTAAATTGGGACTGTACGGCGGAAGGAACAGAAATTCAAAGAAATCTTGATACTTTTCTAAAAATGGTTGAATCAATTTCGCATGGTGTATGCGCGCATTGTCTAATACCATCACGATGCGTTCATTCGGATAACGAGCGATGACTTTTTCTAAAAAACTTAGGAATTCAACAGCGGTATATTGTTCTTCTTGCACGCAAAATACATCGCCCGTTTCGTAATCCAATGTACCAATTAGCTTAACCCCTTGATGTCGGCCATATGTTGGAATGATTTTTTGTTGACCTTTAAGAAACCACGTGTTGGAAATCGCTTGGTAATCACGGATCATTGACTCGTCTTCAAATAAAATACGATCAATTTGACCATGAATTAGTTTTTTTTCGCCTGTTCAAATTTTTCAAGGAAAACTGCTTGTTTGAGGGGGTCTGCTTTTTCCAATGTATACGTTGGTTTCGTATAACTTAAACCAAGACGGTACAATAAATCACGTGTCCCACGTACAGAAAAAGACACACCAAATGTTCGCTCAATCCAATCGCGAAGAAGAGGCGCTGTCCAGTTCATTTCAACGGGAAAACCAGCATCTTTAGGCGTTTGGTTGACAATTGTCGCGACGACTCGTGCTTCTTGTTCAGCCGTTAAATGACGCTTTCGACCAGGTTGTTTTTTACGTCCAAGTCCAGCGATCCCTTTTTCACAATAAGCTTTGCGATAATTGAACAGCGTCGCTAAAGAAAGACCTGTATAGTCGACAATTTTTTCATACGATTCGCCGGAAAGTAACATATAAATCACTTGGTAGCGAACGAACATTTTATGATTGTTTTCTTCTTTCATGACAAGCTTTAATTCTTCTAAAGCAGCAGGAATTTGTTCTTCAGGAATTAGGACAATTTTACGCATCATTTTTCTCCGTTTCATATCTATTAAGAATAGTATACAGGAAAACGAAGAAAAAGAGTGTAAGTCTAAAAGTTAATCACCTTATATATAGAAAGATAATATATCAAACGGCGGTTTTGAAAATAAGAAATTTCAAAGCCGCCATTTTTCTAAAAAATAGAATTACGGAAGGTGTATTAAGTTCGCTCTTTTTTAAGGACACGGCGGTATGAAGGAGGTTATCGCCGTGTTTATTTATGCTTACCTTTATTGGATATCGCAAGCCATATCAAGAAACATCTTAAAGTGCTGTCAGATTATTATAACTAAAAATTTAATAGAAAGCGTCAAATTTTATGCCTAGCTGGCTTATGTTCAGTTGGGCTTTTTTTGTGCATTTCACAATTTTTTTAAGAAAACTTCTCTTATTTTTGGCATTTCACAAAAAATCTTGTTGAAGGTTATGAAAGGGGAAATCATCACCCACCTTTGCAGTTGCGAAGGGAGAGGAAATGCATGATAGAACCAGATCGTACCGAGTGGCAAGTTCGCTGTGCATTTAATGCTTTTTGTAAACGTGTTTTGAAGAATGAAGCAATCAATATTTTTAATGAAAGAAAACAACGACAAGCAAAGGAGATGACATTTTCTGATCTCACCCCACAAGAAGAAAATCAACTCTATACCTTAGATAAGCAATATGAAGGAGAAGAAGGGCAAAGTTTTCAAGTGGCTGGAAAGAAAATCACTCCGAAATTACTTGCTGAAGCCATGCGTACCTTGCCAAAGGAAAAGCGTATCACTGTCCTACTATACTATTTTTTTCAACTGTCTGATGTGGAAATTGGTCAACTACTCGACATTCCACGTAGTACAGTTCAGTATAGGCGGACAAGCTCTTTTGAACGGTTAAAGCGATTTTTGGAGGAACATGCAGATGAATGGGATGAATAATTCTAATATTGAAAACAACGAGCGTGGTTTATTGCCGTACCCAATTATTTTAGCTGCAAATAAGGGTGAGCCAGAAGCAATGAAAGTAGTTGTTCTGCATTATGGAAGCTATATGACAAGCCTATCCATGCGTAAGCTCCGTGATGAACAAGGAAACACTTATTGGGGCATCGATGAAGATACACGTGATCGCTTACGAGCGAAGCTTATGCAATCTGTTTTAGCTTTCAAAATTTGAATACAGAATGGTTAGGTTTTCCCTTTCATTAATCATATATTTGTTCTTTGACAAAGAAAGCACGGAAGATAACGCCGTGCAGTATAAACAAAAAATCAGATACGTTCTACTGATGATGAGCCACTTGATTCATACGCCATGACTTTCGTTAGGAACGAGCGATAATTTGTGAATCTAATGTAATTGTGGTGGATTGCTGGCGATAACCCATCAGTAAAGATAATGATACTCCCCTACCGTCATGGTTCGAGCGTTCAAAGCGTCGCAAGCTATGAGTAGGGCTGGAAGAAATACTTGCAGGGGTGAAATTCCCGTGGAGCTGTACCAACAGCCGTCTGATTTTTTAATAGATTAGGTAAGGGGGCGTTTTTTTGAAACAGAATTTGATTCTATATAGTATGCAAATTGCTATGTTAAAACAACTGCTAACCCGTAAACTAATTTCAGATAAAGAATATTATATTGTAAAAAACAAATTAATGAAAGAGTATGGTATTGTTTCTGACATTACAAGCTGAATTGTGTTCCTAGCGATGCTATAATACAAAGTATATAAGGAACACAAAAGGAGGAGCTATTATGTCAGGAGTTGAAGTGATTAGGGCAAATAGTAACTTGGCTAACCAAAAACGTGGAAGAGAAATTGAACGGCTTCGGGTTGCAGCGTATTGTAGAGTTAGTACAGATTCAGAAGACCAGTTAAACAGTTATAAGTCACAAGTTGCATATTATTCGGATTTAATCAAGAAAAATATGGAATGGGTATTAGCTGATATATATGCTGACGAAGCAATTACTGGAACACAGGTAACAAAGCGGGAAGATTTCCAGCGATTGATTAATGACTGTATGAATGGAGATATTGATATGGTCATTACAAAATCAATATCCAGATTTGCAAGAAATACACTGGATACGTTGAAATATGTCCGTATGCTAAAGGAAAGAGATATAGCTGTTTATTTTGAAGATGAAAAAATTAACACGCTTACAATGGATGGTGAATTGTTACTCGTAGTGTTGAGTTCAGTAGCACAACAAGAAGTTGAGAATATATCTTCTAATGTAAAAAAAGGATTAAAGATGAAAATGAAACGAGGTGAATTAGTCGGTTTTCAAGGCTGTCTCGGTTATGATTATCACCCAGAAGATAAGAGTATAACTGTAAACGAGAAAGAAGCAGAAATTGTTCGTTATATATTCCACAGGTATGTTGAAGGAGCCGGGGGCAGTATCATTGCAAGAGAACTTGAGAATTTAGGCTATAAAACTAAAAGAGGTACTCCAACATGGGCTGAATCGACGGTACTTGGAATTATTAAGAATGAAAAATATAAAGGCGATCTTTTAATGGGAAAAACTTTCACATTGGATCCTATTTCGAAACGTCGATTGGAAAATTTTGGAGAAGAAGATCAATATTATTTAAGAAATCACCATGAACCCATTGTCAGTGCTGAAATATTTGATAAAGCGCAGGAGATCAGATTAAGACGAAGTAGGGGAAGAAATACGGTAGAAAAAAATGGTGGTAAACGTGAAAAATTCAGTCGTAAATATGCTTTTAGCTGCATGATTGATTGTGCTTATTGTGGCAGTACATTAACAAGACGTAGATGGCATAGTGGAACTAAATATGGCAAGACAATTTGGCAATGTGTTACGAGTACGAAGAAAGGTAAAAAGTTTTGTCCAGATAGTAAAGGAATACCAGAAGAAGCCATTGAAAAGGCCTTTTTGGAAAGTTACCGTATTATGTGTAATAATAACAAAGACGTTTTAGATGAGTTTTTGCAACGAATGGAAGAGGCTTTAAGTGCCAGTACGATTCAAAAAGAACTTTCTAAAATAGAAAAGGAAGTTCAAGGGTTAGAAAACAAAAAGAATAAGTTAGTAGACATGAGATTAGAGGATATTATCGACAAAGAAACGTATGAAGAAAAATATAATGAACTAATGCAGAAGATAAATGAAAAAGTTCAAGAAAGAGAAAAATCGCTGTCAAATTTAGAAGAAGAAAAAGATATTAAAAAACGGTTATTAGCCTTCAAAAAAGTGTTAGAACAAAATGAGGTTATCGATACTTTTGATCGTTATGTATTTGAAAGTGTAGTTGAAAAAGTAATCGTTGGTGGAATAGATGAAGATGGAAATAAAGATCCTGCCATGATTACTTTTGTATATAAAACAGGACTAAGTAACAGTCTTGATGGTGAAAAATTTAAACCTGCTAGAAGAAACGCAAAAAAAGATAACACAAATGCATCTAATGAATTGTGTTCACATACAGGCAACGAGGACAATAAATTGTATCCACATAGTAGTGACGACGCATGTTGAGTGTGTGGCGTGGATGTCTAGGGTGGTTGTAGACAAGCAATAAACTCCTGTACTTTATAATAAAGTCGCAATATCCATATTCAACCGTTTAAAATAAAGTCCTGTACCCAAAATGCCCGAAACCCTTGTAACTACTATCTTTTCTTGATTTGAATCTTACAGAACTTTATTTTAAATCGAGAAAAACGTGAACAAAAAGTGTGAAAAAAGGGCGGAAAAACGTGCAAAACGTGATTAAAAATGTGTGAAAATGAGGGAAAGATAGCGTGACTTTATTTTAAACGGCAACGGTGGAATGCGGGTTGGCGTGGGGTGAAGATGGGGTGAGATTTTTTTAAAAGAACAGTGGTGTAGATAAATATTAATCTCTTGGCAACCAAAATAAACTCTTGCTAACTTCACCACCAATACTGTCAAAATAAACATTTGCTTTTTCAATATAAAACTCATTAAAAACTCGGTTTTTCCACATCAGGATCCCGAGTTTTTTATGTCTTTTTCAATATCATTTCAATACATATATGTACCTAAACCGATTGATAATAGTGGGTTTATCCAATATACTAATCAATATAATCTCAATAATTTTTCCACTATTTTTATCTTTTTTCTTTACCTCTTATCTCAACCATTTTCTTCCCTCTATTATGGCAAAACTTTATTCCAACTCCGAAAAAACCGTGAAAAAACAGCCGAAAAAGGCCCGAAAAACGACCGATATTAATCCAAAATTGGATAAAAATGAGGGGTCTGTAGCAAAACATTATTATGAGTGAAACGGTGGAATGCGGGTTGGAGGGGTGGGGTTTTAGCAAATGATTATTCTTATGGTGGAAAATTGTCTGTTTAAAAAGTAAATCTCTCAATTAAAATAAACATTACCGACTCTGATCCGAATATCGTTAAAATGAACATTTGGAAGTTCTTAAAAGAAAAAAGAGAGAAAATATAGATAAAAAATGAAGGGTTGAATCTAAAACAAGATTCAACTCCTTATTTTGATAAAATATTTCTTTAAGAACATTTACTTGAATTATAGTTTGAAAATTCCCTCAGTAAAGTTTTTTCTCAAATGCTTTTGTTTGGTTTAATCGAGGATAAGCCCAAGGAGTAATTCCGAAAATAAGTCTTCATTTTTATTAAATACTTAATTTAAGAATTCCTACCCAACTTTACTTGGTAAACAAGGTCTTAATCTTCTTTCTTACCTGCTATGCCGTAAAAGAATAACTTGGTAAGATCCTCAGCAATTGGAAGTGTCATTGTGGCAACATCTTCACGCTGCAAATATTCTTGAAACATCTTTAAATAGAATAAAATAGCTTCATCTGATATCTCAGAGTCAATATATCCTTGTTCTCTACCTTCATTAAAAAGTTTAATGAAGAGTGGAAGGGCTTCCTTTTGATATACTTCTTCAACATAACTCTGCCCACTTGCATAATCTTTCATAAAGTCTTGAAAAAATCGTTCGCTTATTTGATTAGCGGCAATACCTTTTTCAAATATAATCTTTTTAATCTTCTCATTAAATGGAAGGTCATTAACTAATAGATGTTTTTGTTCATCCCATATCTGATCAACATAAAACTTAAAAACTAAACGAACTAGATTTTCTTTACTTTCAAAGTAATTATATATGGTGACTTGCGATACATTGGCCTTTTTAGCTATTTCTGTAATAGATACCTTTTGTAATCCATACTCCATGAATAGGGCTAATGCGGCATTTAAAATGTCTCTTTTCTTTTGTTCCCTACGTTTTTCAAACCCATCCATTTTCTTCACCTCATTGTTAGTTTAATAAAAATTATGTAATAAAACAATAAAAATAGTTCATAAGTTGTTGCAGAAAAAATAGTTTTTGTATATTATGAAATAAACGAGTTAAAATAGTTCATAATTTAAAGGCGATGAAACATGAATCTATTAAAATGCTGTGGAGGATTAATATTATGATAGGAAACTTTCCAGAAATTAAAACGATAAAACTAAAATTAAATGATATAAATGTCAATTGCTATACAGCTGGAGAATCTGGTTCTCCTGTGATACTTTTGCATGGTGCAGGAGTTGATTCAGCAAATATATCTTGGAGTGAGGTATTAGGTCCTTTATCAAAAAATCACCGTGTATTTGCTCCTGACCTTCCTGGGTATGGAGAAAGTGATAAACCTAATGTGGAATATTCACTTTCCTTTTACATTGATATATTGAATCAAATAATAGATCGTCTTCACCTTGAGAAGGCTAACTTGGTTGGACTATCTTTAGGTGGAGGAATCTCTCTTGGGTATACGCTCGAATATCCAGCTCGAGTAGAAAAGCTAGTATTAGTAGGTGCGTGGGGGCTATTTAGTAAACTTCCTTATCATCTTCTCACTTATTGGTATACACAATCATTCCTCAATGAACTTTCGTATAAATGGTCAAGTAAAAGCAGAAGATTTGTGAAGTGGACGCTGCTAAATAGTTTATTTGGAAATCCTAATAATGTATCAGAAGAACTTGTAGATGAAATTTATGGATTTTTACAAGCACCACATGCTGGTAAAGCATTTATGTCATTCCAGAGAAGTGAGATTACACGCACAGGACTTAGAACTAAGTTGGCAGAAAATCTATCTGAAATTAAAAAACGGACATTAATCGTTCATGGGTCAAAAGATACCTCAGTTCCTATTAAACATGCGTTTGAAGCACATGAGGCTATGAAGGCTTCCGAGCTGTATGTAATGGAAGGGTGTAAACATTGGCCACAGAAAGAGAGACCGGAAGAGTTTACCCGAGTTATTACAACATTTCTAGGGAAAGAGTAAAGTAAAAATATGTACTTGAACAGGAGCTATAAAGAAATGAACATAGTAATTAAACAAGAACAGGTGAAAGACTATAAAATAACTGAAGAAGTGGTAAAGAATGCATTCGCTAATGCGGAGCACAGTGATAAAAATGAACATCATTTGGTGTCTCGTATTAGAAATTCAAACGTATTTATACCAGAATTATCTTTAGTGGCGATGGATAATGATGATAACAAACAAGTGGGACATATTCTATTATCCAAGATAAAAATTAAAAATGAAGATCAAGTTGTAGAGTCACTCGCTCTTGCACCTGTATCTGTCCTACCAGAATATCAAAATCAAGGCGTAGGTAAATTATTGATTAGTAAAGCATTGCAAAAGGCAAAAGAGCTTAGATTTAATTCGGTTGTTGTTTTAGGGCATCCTGAATATTATCCGAAGTTCGGGTTCAAAAAAGCATCCACTTGGGGAATAAAAGCACCTTTTGAAGTGCCAGACGAGTCGTTTATGGCAGTGGAGTTAGGCGGAAATACCCTTGATAAAGTTTCAGGAGTTGTTGAATATCCTCGTGTGTTTTTTGAATAAAATGTAAATTAAAATTAAGAATATGACCATTAATTATATCTTTTTTATTGGTGTTCAATATGGTTTTTTCTGAAGAAGTTCTAGAATTGGAGATGATACAGCTGTTCCGTTTTTAGAGCCCCTCTATTAAAAGTATATCTTTCATGGTAGTTTAATCCATTTCTTAATTGATTCATACTTCGAGTAACATTATTAAGCATTTTTTGACTATAAAAAAATAGACTTTAACCAGTTAGTAGGGGAAATGGAAAAAACGACCGCTGCCTCGGCCTGTGTGAAATAATTCGTTGTGATTAAATTAGCAAGTCATCTTTAAACAATGATATAAAGGAGTGAGTTTATGTCTGCTAATAATTTTCCTGGACCAAATCCACAAACTCCATTTCCATTAGAAGGAAATAAAAATGTTCAATTTATTAAGCCAACTATAACAAGAAAAAATGTTTCTGTTGGGGATTATTCGTACTACGATAGTAAACATGGAGAGTCATTTGAAGAACAAGTTCTATATCACTATGAAGTAATAGGTGATGAACTGATTATAGGAAAGTTTTGTTCGATAGGTCCAGGAACAACCTTTATTATGAATGGAGCGAACCATCAAATGGATGGCTCTACTTATCCATTCCATTTGTTTGGCAGTGGGTGGGATATGTATGTACCTACCTTAGACGACCTGCCGATTAAAGGAGATACTGAAGTCGGAAATGATGTATGGATAGGAAGAGATGTAACAATTATGCCTGGAGTCAAAATTGGAGATGGAGCAATAATTGCTGCACAATCAGTTGTTACAAAAAATGTAGCCCCCTATACAGTTGTTGGAGGAAATCCTGCGATAGTTATAAAAAAACGTTATTCAGATAAAGTAATAGAGGATTGGCTAACAATAAAGTGGTGGGATTGGGATTCTAAGAAAATTAGTGATAATCTCGAGTTCATAATAGGTGGACATATAGATAAATTGAAAAAGAACAATTAAATTAAGATCGGACTGGATGCTTAATAGGTTCTTCTGATCTTTGTTCTAAAATACTTCACTCTCGAAAAGTAGTGTGGATGATGACTTACTTGGTGGGTTTTGTACCAAAAGGTTAAGAAAGTAATTTAAGTAGAAAATCTATTTTCTTATATCTGAAACTCTTTTTCTACTATGTAGATCAATAATAAACTCTTGACAGTCATAATAAACTTTTGCTAACTTTACCACCAATTCTGTAAGAATAAACCTTTGCTTTTTCAATATAAAACTCATTAAAAATTCGGGTTTTCCTCATCAGGAACCCGGATTTTTTCATGTCTTTTTCAATATCTTTTCAATACAGTAATGTTCCCAAACTATTGATGTTACTGGCTTTTTCCAATATTCGATTCAATACTATTTCAATAACAAATCAATACTTATCCAATATTTTTATCTTTCCTCTTGATCTCTTATCTCCATTATTTTCTTCCCTCTATTATGTCAAAACTTTATTCTAACTCCGAAAAAACCATGAAAAAACAGCTAAAAAAGGCTCGTAAAGCGATCGATTTTAATCCAAAATTGGATAAAAATGAGGGGTCTGTAGCAAAACTTTATTATGACTCGAACGGTGGAATGCGGGTTGGAGAGGTGGGATTTAGCAGATGATTATTCTTATGGTACAGGTGGAGAAATAAGGCTATTCAAAGCACTGATAAATAAAGGGTTTCCTGACATTGAACTTTGCTCACGGCTACTTTGCCGAGGATGTTAAAGTCGGGAAACCCTCATTTTTATTCTTTGAGGAAACATATCAACTACCCTGAAAACGATAGGGTCGAGTTGACAGATTAGATTTTTTATTGAGGTTGAGGAGACAGGATAGATGTATTATTTAATCTTCTCGTACAGCATCTGTATCGAAAATTCTATCCAGTTCCTCATTTGATGTTATGCCACGAACTTTATTCCTAATCGTTGTTTTTCCCATATCTAGTCGATAGAAATGTTCACGACCATCTACACCTTTTTTAAGTCGAATGAGCTGAATCCTGCCAAATATATCCCAATGCTTCTCTGCGAATTTTGCTAAACCCACTGCCTTAGGATAATTGTCTTTAAATTGCCACCCCTTCTTACGGACTCCGAAATTGAAGAAGTTCTTTCTAAACTGTCTGACCTTACAAAGTGGGCAAATGAAATCATTGCTTATGCCACGGATGCTGCTGTTAATCACGGGAAAGAGTGGCGCGGTTTTAAGGTAGTCGAGGGCAGGTCTATCCGTAAATATAAGGACGAAGAGGCTGTGGCTGAAGTAGCCAAGGCAAACGGCTATAAGGATATCTATCGTCAGAGTCTCATTACCCTTACGGAAATGCAGAAGCTGATGGGTAAAAAGAAATTTGAGCAAATTCTCGGTGGCCTCATACATAAGCCACCGGGCAAGCCAACGCTGGTTCCAAATTCGGATAAGCGGCCAGCTGTATTTTGCAAGAGAAAAGTGCAGAGAATTGCAACGAAAAATACAGAGCATTGCCACCCAATATTTTCTCTATTTTCTCGACAACGCATTGGTTAAACGGAAGCTCTGACCCGTGTATGAAATAATATGGGCGTGGTGAATCAAACGATCCACCAGAGCTGCCGTTAAACGTGAATCCGAGAAAATGCGGTTCCACTGACTAAATTCTAAATTTGATGTGATAATCAAGCTCTTTTGTTCATAGAACTCTGAAATAATTTGAAACAGTAATTCTGCTCCTTCTTTACCAAAAGGCAAATAACCCATTTCATCTAAAATCATTAAATCAACTTTCTCTAATTTACTTCTAAATTGCTTTAATTTCCCTACAAGGAGTGCTTGCTCTAATTCTTCAACCAAATGTGAAACGCGATAAAAACGCACTTCAAATCCTTGTTCACAAGCTTTTCGTCCAAGTGCAGAAGCTAAATGAGTTTTACCTGTTCCAGGTGCTCCAACTAAAATGATATTCTCTTTTCTTCGAATGAAATCTAGTCGCTCTAATTCATCTTTTGTTAAATGGCTAGGTAAACAAATATCTTTATGCCACTGGTAACTTTCAAGCGTCTTCGTATCGATAAAACGTGCCTGCTTCAAATTACGCGCTATTTTTGCTTGTTCTCTGCCAAGCTGCTCTTTTAATAAAATTTGATAAATATATTCTTCTGGATCGGTAAAAGGTACCACTTTAATGGCTTCTGCCACATAAGCCAATCTCAATTGCTTACAGAGCGTTAAAATCGCTTCATTCATGATTCAACGCCTCCGTTCCTTTTGGCGATAAGGCATCATATTCTGTCCAATTCACACCGTAAGGGTGTTCTGTCTCTTCTACCTCACGTCCAATATAACTATAAAAGTTTTGATCAATGTCATTCATATCATGTGTGAGTAAAAGCGTCAGTAATTCATTAATCCGTTGTTTTCTTAAGGCAAGCGAAGGCACTGTTAAATACTCTTTAATACGCGCTGGTAAATAGTTTGAATAACGAGAATGCCCTACAACACGTGGTTTTTTCAACCAATCTTTTAAAATCTCCTTCCAAGGAATAAAACGGCGTTTTCTCATATAAGGACGGGCATCAGATAATAGAATTTCACCGTCATTTGTGATGACTTTATACGAATCCCAATATGTCACACAAGAAAGTTGGACGTAGTTCCTTGCTCTTGGTACATGAATCAAATGTCCATCAAGCTTGAATTCATTATACTTATTAAACTTTATCAGAAACTGCTTAAATATCGGATATGGTTCTTCAGGTAATTTGATCAATTGCTTTTGTTCAAGCTGCCATAGCTCATCAATCAGTACTTCCTTTTTATAATGAATTCGTTGACGATCATTTGCTAACTGCTGTTCTAATTGATTTCCTAAATCCTCAAGGTCTTTAATGACAGGTGGCAAGCTAAAGAAATTATAGCGTACATAGCCAACCTTTCTTTCTACATGACCTTTTTCATTTCCTTTGCGTGGGTTACACACTTGCACTTTAAAGCCGTAATATTGTTGGAAATGTCGGAAGGCTTCGGTTAATTGGGCCTCTGAATCTCCTTTTCTTACTTTTTTCACCGCAGGTGTTAGGTTATCAATTCGAATGCTCAAAGGAATACCACCAGCCTGTTTAAACAACATTTGAAGTCCACCTAAAAAACATTCTAAGTTTTCACCAGGCATCGGCACCGCAAATGCTGTATTACTTGCAGGGAATGACATGACTAATGCGTGAACATCAATAATTTCCCCATCTTGAACAGCCTCCATTACACCGAAGTCTACCTGTGCTTCTCCTCCTGGATGATTTAAACGTTCATGCCCTTTATCTGCTTCCTCTTCTTCTGTTGCTTTCCATTCTTGAATAAAATTACAAAGCGTTCTGTAAGAACCTTTGAATCCCATCTTTACTAGATCCTCAAGCATTTTCTTGTTTGTACGGCGTAATTTTTTCTTTAGTTTTAAATCCTCTTCTAACCAATCAACTACGATTTCTCCCCATTTTTCGTCGTACATCATGCCTTTTTTCAGGTGAGTTTTCTCCTGCGGCAACTGATCCCCATCACCGTATTTCTTGGCAGTACGCCAATTGACTTGCATTGTATTGGCGATTTCAGTAATCGATAATCCTTTTTCATTTCGTAATGTTTTGATACAATTAACTTCAGACATTGCTAGCATCCTTTCAAACCTCCACTGGTAAAATTCGACACTTTAACAGTAGAGTGACTTGGGGTGGCTGGCAAGTCTATTTTTTTGCACTAAAAAAGTGCTAGACTCTGTACAAATTCGCTGCACTAGTCTGCACTTTTATTATGCAATACACAACTGCTTGCGGTACTGATTTGTAGAGCATGAATTTTACCATCTTGATTTTGCGCAATTAATTGACGGAAATGGTCATGTACTTGTATTTTTTCGTCTGGTGAAAGGAACGAATAGTTATATGGCAACAGCTCATAATACGCAAAACATTCACCATCATAGTTGAAAACGAGATTATTTTCAATATATTTAATCGGATAACGCACGATGCACTTCACTCCTAACAGCAGTCATATTTTCATTTACCTTCATTCGTTGTAGTTTGACGGGTTTTCCCGCATAGGTTACTTTAGGCCGGAACCAATAAGTCAATACGGACTTGAGAAAGTTATACGGTTTCTTGCCGTCAAATGTTTTCTGACTCATAAACCAAGTCAAACCAACTGGTATTCCGATATATTTTAATAACGCCCCATCAATTAAAGAGAGTGGCGGAAGATTTCCCAACAGCATGACTGCTAAGAGGGAAAGCACAAACCATGACATTTGGTTGAATGTCACGGGAAAAGGTAAACGAAAATCATTTATGGCATAAATCACTTTTTCAACCGACCAAATGCGCGTATAACTTCTTAACTTTTTCATAGGTTCTCCTTTCAAAATGAAAACAGCCTGCATGTACACAGACTGTTTCACATTTTTATATTTACTTATCCAACATATTCAAACACACCGTGTGACGTAACGAGAAAGTTTCCGTTTAATTCTAAATCTCTCCCAAGCGCTTGATAATCAATATAGTTCTGTAAGTTAGTAGGAACTTCGCCGATCATACCTGTTTCTTTTACATAATACCGAGCCACATCTTCCATATCTTCACAATCTGCATAACAGATAATATCATTTTGGTTTTCTAGCAATTCTTCAAGACTATCAAACCAGTAGTCTTGAATTTCAGATAGTTCATGGTAAATTGGCGATCCTTCCAATTCTTCTACCATCGCACATAACCGATTGATTTCAGAGATAGGGGTGTATTCACCAATCTCAAATGGCAACTCATAATCATGTATGGCGTATTCTTCATATTCACTATTTAAGCCAATTCGTTCTTTCACATCTTCGATATCGATTGGTGGCGTAAACCATTCTCCAACCAATTCGCCCTCATTGTATTTTCCGAGATTGGCGATATATACTTGCATGTCCATTAATTTTCACATCCTTATTATTATAAATGGGCATAAAAAAACAGCTAACTGTTTAAAGTTAACTGTTTTTTGAAAAACATTTTGGTACTATAATCTAAATACTACATCTTCATGTTTTTTCTTTCTTAAATCTTTTATTAATTTTGCTACTGTTTCAGTATCTGATATTCCTTGTTTCTGAAATGTATCTAATAAATGATCATTTTGCCATAGTATCGAACAATGATACATGGTACCTATGAAATAATATTTATAGGTATTTGATCTATTATGCTCTTCTACTTCGAGTTCGCTAAGTCTATATACTTCATCCTCAATTTCTATATATCCTGAATCCTGATGGTAGCCATCTACTATATGTTTATTATTTACTATTAGAGCACTAAAAACCTCTTCTCCATCTATAATGAAAGGTTCATTTTCTTCTGTTTCCAAAATAATTAAATCATCATAAACACTACCAGTATACAGCCAGATCCCTCTGATTTTTATTTCTCTATAATCTAATAAGATCTTTTTATCTCCCAAATACTTCAGTTTACTGAAATCTAAGTTTCCTATTCCAGTATTAAACCAGAGTTTACGTTTGAAATTTTTCTTGTTGATATTTTCAACTAACCTTTTTACATATTTTTCATCTTCAACAAACTGTATCCCTCTAGAGACCGAAGGGCAAGTAGCCCTAATAACATCATTGAACATATACATTTCTTCAAATGGGTCAACTTCTCTTCTTTCTTCCTTGATTTGATCAATATGTTCAAAAATCTCATTAATACTCTGGTACCTTTGTTCGTGGTCATTATAAAGGCATTTATCTAATACTTTTTCAATAAGTTCTGCTTCTTCTGATTCAAAAACATCAGTAATCCTTCTTCTATTTGTTCCCCTATGAGTTTCTCCAAATACGTACCATTGGCATACCTGACCAAGTGCATATATATCCATTGACGGAGCTGGAATAGCACCTTTCTTTGCTTGTTCAGGAGCTGAGAATTCATAATTTCCTAATCTCTCTTTTCTTTCCGTTTTTGCTTTTAGTGTGTATAACTCATCGTTATAGTTAGCAATCCCAAAATCAGCTAATACAAAGTCAGTTTCTTTTGTCACCAAAATATTTTCAGGCTTAATATCTCTATGAATTATTCCATTTTGGTGTATTTTTTCTAAAGTATTAAGTAAAAAGTTAAATAATTTAATAAGAACCTTTTCACTTATTTCTGAAGTGTTTCCTCTTAGCTTATTTAGGGCTTTGTCATACCTTTTCATAATAATAGCTGGAATAAAATTACCATCACCTAGATGAATTTCTTCATAATTTATATAATTAACGATGTTAGTACGTTCTTCTATTAAATTAACGTTAAAATACTCTGCTTTAAAGCGTTCTAATTTACTGGATTGTGTATCTTCTACAAGAAATTTTATTGCAACCTCTTGATTATTTTGAATTCCAGCATAGACAAGCCCATTACCGCCTTGACCTATTTGTTCTAAATTAGAAATTTCTCCTAACGTCAAAGTAAGCGATTTGTTATTTTCCTTGATAAAACTACTTATTCTTCTTCTGTTTTCATTTGCCCCGACTTTCTCTACCCTGCCCATTGTATCCCCCCGCATTTACCAAAATAATCATAAATATACTAACCACAATCTATTATCAAAATGCAATACCCTATTTATACTGGCTTCTTTTATTTATGAGGATGATTCATTTAATGAATTGTGCTTTCAAAGCATTTTCGTAGGTACTTAAATAAAATATTATTCCCTATATATACTATAAATTGTAACACCTAGGCACCTATAATTCTATTGAATAGGTTCAATAGTACGTCCTTAACACCACTTGCATTAAAGACCAATCCTACTGCAACCAAAGCAACAATTAAAAAGCCGATTAGTTTAGAGAACTCTCGTTTAAATCCTAAATAAATACCTATTACTACAATCGCCATCAACACCAAGGATTGCGCATTACTTAAAAACCAGTTATAGAGATTCTGCCCAAAGTTCATCTTACATTTCTCCTTTCACCTTCTAATATTTTGTCACTTGACGCATACATTCGATAAACCATAAAATAATACCACCTATGATAGTAAGAAAAATATACTTTAATAGTTTCATGGAAAACCTCCAATCCATCATTTAATGACATCTTCTGTTTTAAGCGCCTGTTGCATCAATAATTGTTGATGACGTTTGGTTAACTTTGCTTGATTTAACATATCTTTAATCACGGTCGTTTGATTGATTTCATCCAGTTTAGTAGCTAGCTTCCAAGTAGGAGCCACTTGTCGAGCCAACCATCTAAGTGTTTTATCAAACGTGTAAGGTTCAGGTTTTGTTGTTAAATAAATTTTTCTATTTTCACCTAAATCTAAAAAACGTTGCCACTTTGCATTCATTGGCCAACTACTTCGTCGCTTTTTCTCATCTTTATCGACAAAACGAATATATCGATTAATAATAGAAAAAGCTGTTCGACCAGCGTCTTCATACGTCATTAAATCGACAACTGCATGGTACGCACGATCATTTTTTAACCGAATTTCAAAACGGTTTTTAATGTCTGTATCTTCAAGTGATGCTCCGTGTTTCACGTATTGTTCATAATCCTTCTCATACACACAAAAATACACATCACTTTTTAAAGAGCCAATATATAACGTATTTCCCATATCACGTTTTTCTTCTCCATGAACCAATTCGCCAGAACGATAACTTTTAAAGCTGCGAAACACAGAAATACATTCCTCGTTTCGACATTTGTTCGTTAGAAATGGAACATCCAATATGCCTGTCTTATCATTGATTGCTAAGTCAACTCGTTTAAATACACCATTTACTCGAAATACATCCATGAAAAAGTCAAACCATGTACGTTGCTGGGCTAATAAGAAATTTTCAAACTGACGGCAACCCTTGCCTTTGAGTTCTAGCAGACAACCTTTATCTTCATCTGGCGAAACTATGACGACAATGTCACCAAAAACATATTGTTCCAAATAGGAATAAAACGCATAATCTTCATGGATCATGTACTCCATTTTCAACCGTAAAATTTCTTCAATAACAGGCTTCGGGTTCGTTGTTAAAAAACGTATTCGCACATAATCAAATAAGATTTCGAGTGGTGCTTCTGGATTAAATTGTTCTAAAATATCAAACATCGCACGTTGCAATGTTTGAGTCGGTGTGATTTTTCCTGTTTCAATCTCACTAATATATTGTCTTGAAATCCCTACATGTACCGCTAATTTATTTTGCGATACGCCATATGCCAAGCGTTTTTCTTTTAATTGTTGATACCAAGGTACTTTATTCATATGCATTCCTCCCAACACAAAAAAGATGTCAATTAAAGGTTAAAAGCTGACATCTTCGTAATATACCCTAAACCCTTGATGCACAAGGCTTTTCAGACTTTTGAAACAGTTTCTTATTGTTTTTCTACCCCCCTGTTAGAAACGGGGGTAAAGCGTGGCTATCGCCACGCAGGCTTCGCCCAGCACAGCGGTTTTCGCTTCGCACACCGCCGCGCTGGGCAGCCTTTATGACGCTAATTTACCAATTTCTTTTAGAAAATCATGTCCTTTTGGGACAAGCGGTGTATAAAATTCAGAAATAACGTTATCCCCTTTATCAACATAGCCACGACCTTTAATCTGTTTTAAGAAAAACTGTTTTTGCACGTCGCTGCCAAACATCATTCCATAGCCAAGCTCACTCATACGACCTAAAGCAACCCGAAAATTAAACTGATCTCGAATCCCATCTCCAAGATATTTTGCATCTGGCCGTTGACAGGCGAGAATAAGGAAGAATCCAGCTTGTCGTCCTAACATTACAATCTGTTTTAGCTTGGTTAACACCGCTGTATTTTCCTTAGAAGCAAGCATTTCCATAAATGCCACGTACTCGTCAAAAATTAAAAAGTGAGGAGATAATCCTAAATAAGCATAGTTTTCTCCTGTCTTATAGTTAGGCATCTGTTTCATTTCCTCACTACGAGCCATCATAGATTCATAAAATTGGTCAATACATGTCACCATGTCTTCCTTTTTATAATAGACATCAGGCATAACAGTGGCTAAATCCGCTAAATCTGCATTTTTCGGATCTAAGATATACAATTTTGCGTCTGTTTTGAGTAGGGCTTCAATCAAAGTTAAAATAAAGTACGTTTTCCCACCACCAGTTCCACCAGCAACTAACATATGCGGTAACTTATCATATTCCCAATAGAGTGATTCCATCAGCTTTAAGCTGCCATTTTGTGCAACAACTTCATCAATCGAAATACGGTTCGCAATCATATCATAAAAAAGGATATACTCCACATAGGAATCATGTAATTCTTTCGATACCAATTCACAATATAGACCACTTTCTAATTTCTTTTCTAAATTTAAAAGTGGTTCTTGATATTTTCCGAGTGTAATTTCCACTTGAATATGAAGTAATCCTTTTTCAAACCGATAATACATCTTTGGAAAATGACTGATTTTTTCCTTTGTTTTATTGGACGGAATGTCTTTAAAAAACCCCTCTTGTGTAATTTGTTTTGTTTCATACCATCCGTTCTCCAAAATCATTTTTGCGAGCTTTTGACGGTGAATGACTTGTTTTATTTTGTCATACCGAGAGCGATAATAGTGATATGCACATCCAGCAGTTAAGGCAAGACTAATTAACAATGTCACCAATCCATAGGTGCTAATAAAGTGTGCTTGCAAGTCATCCAATTGCCATGTGGTCGAGAGTAAAAAGGACAGATGAAAAGGGATAAAGGAAACAAGCCATACACCAACCAGCCCGAAGAATATAAATTGAAAAACAAGGGAAGCATCTTTTTCCTTAATGCGTTTCCCTCGTCTTCGGAAAGTCTTCATTATTTTTCCTTATCAGGAGTAGACTTTGAAACATGACTAGTCGATGTTGCCGCTTTTCCCTTTAAGACTAAATCATCTGCCTTGATGTACCAATCGACATCCGCACCACGAAAAGTCGCATTTGCGACCGTATCCGCGACAGGATTTATAAGCTCTACCTCCGCATTGTAATCAAATTCTTTCAAAGGCACAGAAGCAGGAATACTTATTTGAATCATGCGTCCCTGTTCACGAGATTTTAAGTCATAGGTGCGCTCCTTCACTTCTGATGATACGGTTCCATCTTCATTTTGAAGAAACACTTCACGACGTAATGCTGAAAATTTTAATAAACCAAACGTTTTTTCCTTATCAATGACAATACCTTGTGCTAATCTCATCTTTTTTTCCTCCTTATGCTTTGACCATGTCATCTGCATGTAAGATATATTTTGTAAATCCGCGATCACCAATTTTATAGCCTTCTGCGGTAATCCTAGCATTGACTAATTTTACTTTTTCCTCATGTTCAAAAAACTTTTCTCCAGCTTCTTGTGGCAAAATCACTTCAATATCATCAGCGCGTTGAATATCCGAATACAAATTATAACTGCGTGACAATGTTGTCATGCGCCCATTAATACGGCGTTGTTCCACCTTACCCTCACCAGCATATTCTAAATTACCAAAAGTTTTTTCCATGTTCGGAATAACATATTTAAGTTCCATTGTTCATTACCTCTTTCTTTTTTTAACTTTCTCTTTTAAAATACCAAATCCCCTTTTTTCAGGATTTAACCTGTTAAAAGGGGATTAAAGTTGTTCTTAAATGATTCTAATCAAACTAAAAGTTAAAATATAGACTTTTTTAATAATGGAATAATAAAGAATCCCTGCGCTTTACAAGGATTATTATTCAATGCTTTTTATCTTGATGATTTTTTAAAGTTTTACCCGCCTTAGATTTCGCAGATTTACTACTATTTTTTGAAGCGAGCGTTTTACCGGCCTTACCTACTTTTCCGCCACTATGTTTTACCAAAGTTTATCACCTCATATATCTCTATTACTAAGACATAATAATAGTTTTAATTTTCATACTCCTATATTTTTATTCCCAATTACTAAATGCCATTTCAACTTTTAATATTTAATCTCTTCTCATTTGAACAATTTTTCCTCTATTATTGTCCGTTAACTTTTCCAATGGAATTCCTAAAAGTTCTGCCAAAATATCATTCGGCAAACTAATTCTGTATTTCCTTTCCAACAAATCTGAAAGAGAGCTTTCTCCGATAATACCTGCTTGTTCTAGTAATTCAAAAGCCTGCTTCATAACAGTAGGTTTAGATATAGGATGGACAGTATCAAATGGTTCGCTTCTTTTCCATCCTCTTGAACTCATCCTTTTTTGCAATCGTAGATACTGCTCTGAAGATACTAATCCTAGACTTTTTGATCGATATACCATGCTAGCGGCAGAAACTTTCCACTTTGATTTTAGATTAAGATACGCATCTAAATTATCTTCATATCCTTTTATATCTTCGCAAAAGGCTTCCGCAGGTAATAAAAAGTTAGACGCAAAAATGTTCGCCTCTTTCTCCATTTCGCGATATTCTTGTGGATTTAACTCTTGAGGATTTACTTTTTCTGAATGTAATACCCAATGAGCTAATTCATGTGCCAAACTAAATTGTTGACGAAAAAAAGAATTATTATCTTGGTCAATTAAAATGCAATAATAATTTTTTCCATTCACCTTTGTTTGACTACCAAAAGCATCTACTTTTTCAGAATGAGAATTTATTGCTGCAACTTGAAATCCATGTAATTCAAGCAAGTGAAGCATATTCTTGATTGGCTTATCCCCTAATTCCCATTTTATGCGAAGTTGCTTTGCAGCTTCAGCTGGCTTTTCCGATAATTCCAACTCTCTCAAAGTCGGAAAATTAACATAGTTTTCAAAGAAATTAGCTAATACAGCTAAATACTTTTTTAACATTTCGCTCGGTTTTTTTTCAGATTGTGTTGATGTTAGTCTACTTCTATAAAATGTACCTAAATCATTGTAAGTAAATTCATCATCTTGTTGAAAATATTTTAATGGAAAACCAAGTGCAAATATTAATTTTTGATATGTTTTAGCACTTGGCTGAGCATCGTTATGCTCATATTTCGAAATCATTTGTTTTGACACTCCAACTCTATCTGCTAGTTGGGGTATAGACATTTGTCTAAAACGACGCGCTTCCTTCAATCTATCTCCATTGAAAGATATTGTCATTGTATACCACTCTCTCTAATTACTTAATCATCTATAGTTTTAGTTATATCTTTTAATGTTACTAGTGACTGTGTTGACTCAACAGAATCACTTGTATTATCACTCATAATGTTATCGCCAAAATATTGAGTATCCAATAGATCAGAAATATCCCTCTCACTAGACAGTAAAAAATCAGAAGTATATTCTTGCAATAACGCTGCGATTGCTTCATCTTCATGGTAAGTGACGCTTACCATTTTCACCTTTTTTATATTCGCAGCATCTTTTCCAATCATTTTCTCAATATCTTTTTGTCTTTTGAGATTTAGTTCTTCTCTCTCCTCATCAGCAATCGGAATAAGCTCCAATTGTTCATTATCCATTGGCAGTAAACCTATGTTTTTCAGTAAAAAACTAACAGAATAATGGGAGCTTTCTCCTTTCTTTATATATTTATTTCTGACTTGAGACAAATTATTTTCGGAAAATAATAGATATAAGACTCCATTACTACGATCAAAAACAGGGTCAATTTGCCAAAGACTCGTCCTTTTAATATGAAAAACTTCGATTTCATCGAACTTACTAAATTGAGCATCCAAGTCATCACTTCTTCTTGCCCATACACTAGCATATAACCCATTTTTATTGCTTTTAGAAATTGCTTCTTCAAAATCATCTACAACATCTTTGCCAGTAATAGACATTGCATGTAAAATACCTTCTATAACGATTTGTTCCATATCGGTAGCGATAGCCAATAGAGACACTCCTAACTATGTAGTTTAGAAGTATCATACCATTAAGGTTGACTTTTCGCAATGTTTTTCTGATGCAAACTTACTATTAATAGGATTTAACACAAAAACGTCCCTGCATTTCAGCTTAAATAAAACTTATACAATAGAAATATTTATCTTCATAACAAACAATATTAATAGTATTGTATTTAAGACTGTATCAAAATTTTTATATTTTGAATGGCCTAATTCCACTTATCAATTAAGGCGGAGAACGAGAGTTATTCATTTAACATCACACTCCTTACGCTTCTTGAAAACGATAATCCACACGTCCATAAATCACACACCAAAAGACAACCATGGTTTCTCCATTTATATCACGTATCAATTTCCCATGAAGAAAAAACGGAAAGTCTTCAATCTCTATCTCATTTAAAACAAAATGATCGTCAATCCAATCCATCACTTTTGCTTCATTTTCTTCCAAAGAAATCACACTCCCCCTTGATTTAGACAATAAAAAAAGCATGACAGATAGAATTTGTCACACGGTAGTTGATTTATCTATAAAGCTTCTGCAATACCGGCCATGATATATTCTGCACACGGTACAGCAATCGCATTTCCAAGCGCTTTATATCTTGCATGATCACTAATTGTTTCATCTTTGTGTCCTAAAGCTGTCCAGCCTTCAGGTAATCCCATCAAACGTTCACATTCTAATGGGGTAAGCTGACGAATAAATCCTTCTTTTTCTTCTCCTTCGTACCAAAATGAAAAGTAATTTACAGCTCCTGCGAGCAAAGTTGGAAAAGGGTCATCGGTCCGTCCAAAACTTCCAATGAATCCTGTTTTGTTTTTGTCTTTTGCGGCACTTCGCATGCGTCTTTCTTGAAAGGGACGGACGATGGGCATTTTCCCCCTTGCTTTTTGAGTAGATATTCCACTTGTAATGGTGGAGGACAGCCTGCCCTTTCCGCAAGACGTAGGAAACGATTGCAAATCGCGGGCTTTAAATAATATTTCTTTGGCACGTTTTCCTCTAAAATCTGCCACGAGAAAGATACGTCTTCTTCTTTGAGCAAGTGTGGGCTTTCCCCAATATTGGGCGTCCAACAATCACCAAGAGATATCAACATTATTCCCTCGGACCATTCCAGCGGTTGCCCAGATTCCAGAAGCAGGCATTGGAATTTCGGCATTTGTGAACGATTCAAGCACGACCTTAAAATCCAGCCGGTCATTTGATGAAAAAGCTCCCATGACGTTTTCCCAAACAGCGATAACTGGATATGTTCCATTTGTTGCACACCTCATTTCTTCAATAATTCGGATTGCATGAAAAAATAAACTGGATTGACTTCCTGCAAGACCCTCTCTTTTTCCGATATTGGATAAGTTCTGACAAGGTGAACCAAATGTAATAATATGAACAGGTGGTATTTCTCCGCCATTAACTTTTGTAATATCTCCCAAATGAAGTATTTCGGGAAAGTGTCGCTTCGTAATAGAAATAGGAGCCTGCTCAACCTCACTTGCCCATATTGGTGTAATACCGTAACAAAACGCTGCCAATGGAAATACCCCAATTCCATCGAATAAACTTCCTAAAGTTAGTTCCGTCATATTTCACCTCTATCCTACACTTTCTGGCATAAAAAAAGACGATCATTTTAATTGAACGTCTTAAAAAGTTTTTATTTTATTGTGTTCCCACACCCCAGATCAATTACCACCGAAACAGTAATGTGGTTTTTCAGTACCTTATTTCTGTTTTTTTCACCTTTTCCTACAAACACAAAATGCTTGTGAAAGTGCTTGAAACTAAGGATTTCTATATAGTTTTTGTTCCTTTAAAATAAACTCACCCCATCTTCACACCCCGCCAACCCGCATTCCACCGTTGCCGTTTAAAATAAAGTCACGCTATCTTTCCCTCATTTTCACACATTTTTAATCACGTTTTGCACGTTTTTCCGCCCTTTTTTCACACTTTTTGTTCACGTTTTTCTCGATTTAAAATAAAGTTCTGTAAGATTCAAATCAAGAAAAGATAGTAGTTACAAGGGTTTCGGGCATTTTGGGTACAGGACTTTATTTTAAACGGTTGAATATGGATATTGCGACTTTGTTATAAAGTACAGGAGTTTATTGCTTGTCTACATAGAAGAATAATGGATATAGGATTAAGGAAAGGATAAAATGCTAAGTATCTGAAAATCATAATTAATGACAGTCACTCGCACAATTAGCATCTTTATCTTATCCAATCTATTTTGAAGTGAATTTATCGAAATACTCATCCCAATAGTTTCCATCATCCGACTCAATGCTATGTAACCAAGTGTGCATCATAAGTAATTCAAGATACTGTTTCTTTCCTTTCATAAACGGTTTATGTGAAATTCTTGGATATAGCGAATTGAGGTTAAATAGATTTGTTTTTTGCTTGAAGTCATAATCGAAATATTGCTGTACCTTGGTATTTTTCACTTTATGTTTAGCTGGCCACAAGCTATCATCGTCTGAAAAGCGGTGTATATAGTCTGATACAAAAGCCCAAATACTCACTTTATACTTAGCCCAAGTTTTATCAATCCATTCGGTAATTTCTTCGGTCAAGAATACAGGTGGATTATCTACTTCCTTTTGACTCTGGATTCTGTGATAATCTTTAATAAACTGAAAAAGCATTTCCGTTTGATCTTTTAAAAATGGATTCTTCTTGATAAGCTCTGCATAAATACCATAGGAGCAACTTCTAAATTCACTTTCTGTGTGATAAAGAAAAAATATGTCATCTTTCTTCAAAATGCTAATAATTGAACGATGAATATGCTTTTCATGAACATCGTAAATATTAATAAGCCAATCCTGGATTGCTTTCTCATACATACCCAATTGATTCCTGAACTTATTTAACCGCTCATCATTCAGGAATGTTTTTTGCTCCATCTCGTCTATATTCAGATACTGGTTAAAATACTCGAAGACATAATTTACACATATCTGCACATTCTCCATACGTTCATCAACATTAAACTCATTTATATGATCTTCTTTTTTTCTACGGGCAATATACTCCTCTAAACTTTGCATTGTTACACCCCCTTTTTTATTCCCAGCTAAAGCAGGTATTCACTTTCACCGACAGAGTTAGAAACACCCTACCACTCCATATTATCACGCATTTCTGCTTCATACTCTGCTTTCATTTCCGCCTCATATTCCGCCCGCATTTCTGCTTCAATTCCCCTTAAATATTGCTCCTGCTCATATTTACACGTTTTTAAATAATCCAAGTGACCGTCTGCACCACTAAAAAAGTTATCCAGTTCTGTCATCCGCTCTTTCAAGTTTACAAGGTCTATTCTCTCTTCACCTTTTATTAGGGGATTAGCATCTTTATCAATAGGATATCTAAATTTAAAGGATCCTTTGTCGAAGTTATGGTATCGCATGATATAGCCTTCAACTACATTTACAATTTCTTCTTCACTTTTGTTATTACTTGCATCAATCAAAGTCGGTTTCAATTTATTCCACATTTGTGCTAAGTTGTGGCTAACTTGTTTAATTGTTTGTATTTTTTCATCCATAGGTTTATCTGCATACTCCAAGTACAAAGATTTTAGTGAGAGTTCAATAAATTGTCTATACAAAAATAAAACGGGAAAAATGTAAGTATCTAATATTTCTATCCTATAGATGCAACGCAAATTCAACCAATGTATCAGCAGATCTCTTATAGCCTCTGATATATCCATAAAATTGGGAGTTAATATTCCCCCAACCAAAATGGGAGAATTCCAAATAGTTGTTAGTAGATTCGAACAACTTTTTCCCTTTGACTGGAAACTGGATATCAAATTCCATGAATATTCCTCCATCCTGTTTTACACAAACGGTGAAAAATCTTCAAGCAAACTACTTCGAACCTCTGAGAAGAATTACACTCAAGAAAAGGCTTATTCAAATTTAATTAATGTGTAAATTTAAAGTGTTTACAATATTAATCGCATCCAATTCTTTTTTCATTTCACTTCCCAATGGTGGACAGGCAATGCATAAAAGATCCTCTGCACGACTTAATGCTACATAAAGAATTCTTGAATCATCACTCTTTTCTGATTCAATTTGTGGTTTAATAATTTTTTCAACATCGCTCAGATCGGTTAAATAAAGTAATACTGATTCAAACTCAGCACCCTTTGCTTTATGAATAGTTCTGATTTTGGAAGTTCTTTCTTCGGGCAAAATTATGTTGTTTAGTAACTCTGAAATCAAGATGGTTTCTGAAAAATCTTTAAATCTACTTTTTATTACATTCTTTAATGAAAATCCTTTTTTCTTTGTAAAATCGTTCAAAGAATTATAAAAGTTATACAGTGTCAAGTTCAATGATTGGTTAATTTCAGTTACAATAAATTCGAGTATATCTACTGCCAAACCCCTTTTGGAAATTTCACTTATATACTGGTCTTTTTGAAACGGAGCCCTCAATAAGCCATTTCGATTGGTTTTCAAGTGTCGAATTATCTCCTTAATAGCAACATCGTTTCGATTATCTTTTACTAATCTATAAGCTGTAAGTAGTGCTTTCAATAATCTCTCACGATCTTCATCAATACCACTGAAATCTGACCAAACTTCTGTAACCTCTACTTCGTTGATTATTTTTACGGTATTATTATTTCGAGCTAAGATGCAATAATCTTTATTGAGCCTATGCTCTTCTCTCAAGTCATGAAAATGCTTTATTGTTAGTTTTACATCTCCTGTACACTCAATAATTTGAACTTCATTAGCACTGTTTTTTCGGGTGCATTTTTGAATTAAAGAATCACCAGTTCTTAGATGATTTATAAGATCAACAATCTTGGTCCCAGATCTCCTATTATTCTCAATCTCTAATTCCATTTGATTAGGCAAGTAAAAGTCTATAAAGTCTTGTCTGGAAGCCCCTTGAAAGCGATAGATTGACTGTGCTGGATCTCCAATAACTCCTATTACTGTACCAGTGCTCCCTAACCACTTAACTATTTCAGCTTGGGTAGGGCTTGTATCCTGAAATTCATCAATAAACATAAAAGGATACTTTGCACTTAAATGTTCCAGAATCATGGGGTACTTTTCCAATATTTTATATGAGAAATAAAGAACATCTTCATGATGAATCATTCCCTCATTCCAATGTAGTTGTTTGTATACTGGTAAATCCTCGACTTTAATAGAATAATTACCTACTCTTCTTTTGTAGTCTTTTCGGGGTTTCAAGATAAATGAACCTTCCTCAAGGATCCAGTCCAAACTTTCCAGGCATTCTTTTATTTCTTCTTTGTTATTAATATACCGTAGATTATTTACTTCTTTTTGCCACTGAAAAATCTTTCCCCCTGTTGCTATATTTTCAAAGTGTCCATCCAACTTTTCCACATTAACAATTCTTTCATTATTTTCATCAACTAAAAGATGTACATAAGGCTTAACGACATTGATATACAAAAAGCTATGAATAGTAGAGATATCTACTCTGTCAGTATTTGCTCCTAAACGTTTTGACATTTCTTCTGCCCCTACAGCTGTATATGTGATGCATGCTATCCTTGAGTTTGCGGTGAAATTTGAAGCATTCTGAAGAACATTCTTAATATGCCCGATAAGCCAATGTGTTTTCCCCGCTCCTGGACCCGCTATGACTTTAAAATGGCGATTTAGGTCAAGTATTTTTCCATCTGAAGAAATTGTTATCCTTTTATTCATCCCCTTCTCCTCCGCTATTATCTTTTTCAGAAACCCATCTAAATGCCTGTTTTATATGTAAGGGAACATTTATTTCATTTGATTTCTCTTCCAATTTGCTTGCCAAAATGAATGCAAGTTCGCCCTTTTGGTCATTTGCGTATAACAAAAAGCTCGTAGCCATTTTAGCCTTTTCTTTTTCTTCTTCACAAGAAATCATTTCTATAAGTTCATTATCCTTTACTATTTCAATAGATTCGTCGAATAGCCAATCACTTTTATAGTTATCCCAAGCCAAATCATATTCGAATGTTTTGCCTTTTGACTTTTTATAAAAAACATCAACATTAGATGAATGCTTTTTTTGTGCTAATAAATTTTGTAAAGCACCAGAAATGTCTTTGTATTCATAACTGTCCAAATCACTGTTCAGTTCATACGGCCAACATTTTTTCCATCTTCTATGCTTTTGTTTATCGTCATCCCTCTTTTTTTCAATCTTCGTTGGATCGGGATCTACAAGACAAGCTACTCTTTTTTTAAGTGCGAATTTCGTATTCTCTTGCTTAATACCAGCTCCGAATAATTTGATAAAATGCTTAAATGTGAGAGCATCAGCCCTTACGAGAGAAACATGATGTTTTTCTAAATCAGTTCCTTCCCTTTCCGCCAATAAAGGGAGAAGAATAAGCTCCGCCATGCCTTCAACTAATAAAACTGATTTTGAAAATAGCATAGCTGATTTAGTAGCATCAAGAAATCGTTCAACGTATTTTTTAGATTTCTGGTCTTCTTCACTACTTGAAAATACTTTGCTTGGATACTTGGCAAATATTTCACCTTTATCATCTTTTTCTAAACAAATAATTGGTTTCAATCCAACTGCAGATGTAATTTGTGTTGAATGAGTTGTTACAAATATTTGCCTACTAAAACTTTGAGCTTCTACCTCCTCCTTAAGAAACTTCAAAAAATTATATTGTAAAGCTGGATGGAGGTGTGCTTCTGGTTCTTCAATAATTAGAATTGGGAATGCTTTTGCATTCTCACCATATTCATCTGAAGTAATCATCTTGAACTTTGATAATATTAACGATATAAAAATTAAATTATTATATCCCATACCATTATTTATTATCGGGATCTCAATGCCTGTTTTATCTTTGATAATTAAACGCAAGGTTGACAAAACATCACTCTCTTGTAAGTATCCATCTAATGCTGGTGAGCCCCCGACAGAAGCTCCAGTCTTTTTTGCAAATTCAAGAATTTCCTTTTGGTTTACCCTTCCAATTATCCCTTCTACTAATAAATTTGCCTGTTGTGTAAATGTTTTTTGGTTCTGTTTGTCGTCTGTTGCTGTTAAATCTTTCTGATCATTATTAGACAACGAGTCCTTAAAATGTAGGAGTAACTGTTTTAATAGTGTATTTCTTCCTGTAAACATCTTTCTTTCTACATCCCTGAGGGCGTCTAACGTTTCACAATGAATTTTATCTAAGTGCTCTCCTTCTGCACGCATTTTATTTACTATATCTCCACCATAAATCCTTGTAACATATTTTTTCAGAGTTGATTCTAATAATGCCCATCTTTCCTTTTCTTCCGATAGACTTTCATACTTTTCTACATACGCCTTATGTTCCTGTTCAGGCAGAAAATGTTTATAAGTAAGTGTTGCTTCCCAAGGTGTTTCTAATTTAGTCAGCCAGCTTGCTACTATAGCTTTATCTTCTGTAGTATCCTTTGAGGATGATTTTAAAGTTGCCTCAATTGAAATCTCTGGTGGAATTGATAAGTCTACTTTCTTATGAAAATCATCTATTGAAATCATTTTAGAGTTAGATCGGTTAAAGATTAGCTCTAAAGCCTTCGTAAGTGTCGTTTTCCCCGCATTATTGGCCCCAATTATAACGTTTATACCTTCATTGAAGTCAACTTTTATTTCCTTGAAACATCTAAAGTTATTAATCTTTAAACTTGAAATGTACATTTACTTTCCTCCCCTTCGAAATTTTCCGTATAATCAATCCTATAAGAATATGTTATCATAATTAATTCCATTGACGGGACTATTGACGGAATTTATATGTTGGTTAGATGGACATGATAAAATGTAATTTGGTGATCAAAAGCAAGTTGCGAAAACTATTCAAACCTGGCATTTCTTTTATGACAGGAAGTCAGCATCAAAAAAAGGTGCCAAATTATCATGTTTTTAAAATTGATAATTTAGCACCTTCTTTTATTCTGCAAGAATCTCTTCTATCAATCCCCGAATCTCCCTACCTCCACCGCCAAACCCTGCATATAGTTGCACCTTATAAGCAGTAATGCTCCCATCCTGCTTGTTCAACTCATCAATTGCCCACCTGATTTTCCGAACACGATATTTATTTATATCCTCTTTGGATTCCCGCAAAAATTGTTGGGTTCGAACCAATTTCTCATTTTCAAACCATTTCCTCGCACCAATCGTCAATTTGATCCTCCAAGGGGTTACTCTGACGGGCTTTCCACTTTTATTCAAAATAGCCTTTACTGCCTCTTTAGCAAGCATTAAGCACTCTTCATCTTTTTGTTCCCAATCAATAGGATCAGTTCTTGGTTTTCTCGTTTTCACTCTTGGAGTTACTTTCTCATACCATTCACGATCGTATCTAAAAATCCATGTATGCAGACCTTTTCCTATTTCTTTTAATTCGCTTCTGGTTGCCCCTTTGTGTTCTTCAATTATTTTCAGCCACATATTTCTTCTTTCGTTAATATCAAACAGGGGGGTGAACTCTTCAACAATCTTCTGTTTACCAACCACAGTAGTTGTCTGAAAAAGTTCGTCAATATCTACATTGAGAAACTGGAGAAACAGCAGATGCCTTAATGGGCTTCGATTCTTATTGTTGCTTCTTACGAAAAACCTTAACCAATTAGTGGGATTCTCTGGATCAATAGCACTCTGCATGATTTCTAAATAAGCATCTGGGAAGTAAGATAAGAACTTTTCTTGCACATCATTCATGTACAAATTTCCGCTGTCAGAGGCTAAGCCCTTACTCCGCAATTTATCAATATAGAAGCTAATAATAAAATCAAGTTGTTTGCGTGGATAGTCACCCTTCAATAAGCGTTCGGCATTATGGATATATTGAAGATTTAATTCTTTTATTCTTGTCGGGAATGGATCGGTCAAAACCGCTATATCACATACTTCCGCATCTGCACATTTAAAGTCAAATCCGCTTTCCGTACTAAGTACAGTGCTATCTTTTAACAAAACTTCATGCTTTGAACAATATAAAGCACCAACAATTTGGTGGGATCTGCGGAAATAGCTCTCACCATACTTTTTTATATCGTTTTCGAAACAGATTGGACAATATCGTAGATAAATTGGGATTTTCACCTTGCTTCCCCCAAACCCAATTATACTTTCAACTGCCCTTCCTTTACCTTCAGCCATTATTTCATATATAGACTGAGTTTTTCCTTCAGATAAAAATGAAGTGTAAAAGGGAAACATCGTATGTTTCATAATAATTTCCTTTGTCGTTAGCTTTGAAGTCGGAGTCAGATTTTGCACAAAAGCATCAAGATGTTTGGGAAATAATGTTGATTTCATAATGATCAACTTACCAAATATGTCTTTTACCATTGCTTGGTTACTTACCATACCACACATTTGTTTATAACGAGCAATAACACTATACAACAGTTCATCATCATACATTACGGGCAGAAAGTTGATCATGCATCCACACCAACATTCCACTGCACCATGTCATCAATGAAGCCATGCTCTGAGAGAATTTTATAAGGAGTTTCTTCTTGCTTAACTCCATTCTTCAATAGAAGTCTAATGTCACCCTCTGCGTATTCTGTATTCCGCCTCGCCTTTTTTACTTCGGGCATTGTCGCTACGTCTTTTGCGTCATTTTTTCGGGGCTTCTCGTTATTCTTGGCTTTTAACGGCTTACGGGGGTGTTCATTAGCCGACTGAATTGTTGCACTCTCAATCCTTCTTATATCTTCATATTTTGCTATCTTGTAAGGGTTGCCTGAACGTATTGCATTCAGCATCTCCCTCATCAATTTGAACTTTTCGTTGGCAACATTTCGCATAAGTTCAACAGTTAATTCTTCTTTACCCGTCGATATTGCTTTCTGCTGAGAATAAACAAATATCTTTACAATCAAATCGGAAATCCCTTGGGTTTCATCATAGATAACTTTTGAAAACTCCTCTGTAAGCGGAGTGAACTTCTTTGTCCATTGATACCGCCACATAGACTCCAGCAAGAACTTAAACTCATCATTGTAATCCATGTTGTTGAAAATTATTTCCGAATTACCCGTTAGCCTTCTTGCAATTCTTAATTCGTCTCCAAATAGACCATAAGCTCCAGGCGTTCCAATAATAGCAAGATTTACTCCTGAGTTAATAAGACTCACAAAAAAATTCATGATTTGGTCTGCACCACGCCCTTTAATATTCTGGGTTTCATCAATTATTAGTAACCCAAGTCCAATATTCTGAGCAAGTTGTCCAATTAGAGGCAACATCATATCGACTGACGCATTTCTTGATACATATTTTTTATAGTTGTTCGTACCAAGCAACTCGTCAACCCTCATAAAAAACTGCAAGCACAAGGCTTTTAAAGATGATGTTGAAGGTGCATCTAACTTTAACCAAACAAGCTGAATTTGATTAAAATGCTTTCCCCTATACTTGTTATGGATGACGACCTGTGGGATATTGCTTAACACCCGACCAACCGATGTCGTCTTTCCCATGCCTGATAGTCCAATCAAAGTTCCACATCCCGCTGTTGTACGGAAGTTTTGTCTACTATTAATATCAAATGTACGGTTGATGATTTGCTTTCCAGTCTCATGTAAATAGCGTTTATAAGCTGGATCAAATGGATTTCTCGCTAAATAACCCTGTATTAAAAGATTGTTTATCATGTCCCAAATCTCCAAATGAATGGGGAGTGGCTGAAAAAACTGGTATAGTCTACTGATCATTTGTAAGCGATAAACGGATTCCATTTGTCTTTCTTGCTCGGCAAATGATGGATTCATTGCAAGCTTTTTTATAATTGTTGGCTTATCCGCTAATGGAGGCAAAGCTTGTATAAAAGGATTTTGATTAAACTCATCAAGTGGATATTCAGTATAACTTGCCTGTATTGCTTCCATCCCGTTTGGAAGAAAAATTTCCTGCACCAATTCGTATCACACCTCATTCCTATCTCTTAAACTTCTAAACAATGACAATCCATCCCCATCGTTATTTTCAACCAAGATCTCCTCAGATGGCGTAATATATTCCTCTTTTTCCTTTTTCAATCGCTCACGCTGTAACTCTCTTTCCATGCGTTGATTTTCTTTTATCCCTTTCAACTTTTTTGTTTTACTTATACTGCTGTCATGCTCTGCCTCCGTTTTTCTTTTACCTTCTGCTACGATCTCTTCTATGTCAGTAAACAGTTTTACTTTCTTTTGAAGCTCCCTCTCTTTGCTTTTCTCATCCAATTCTTTTTCAAATTCAATGATTTTTTCAATCTCATCAATACTCTTCCCGTAGTATTTTGATAAGTGGTCAAGAAGCTTTAAGGTATGGAGATTTCCTTCTTCATTTATCATGTAAATCTCAGTTAGATCTCTGGCATCAAACTTAATTTTCACACGTTTGCTTCCATTATTTCTGGCTGATTCAAACCAGTTATTTTGTAAACTATATTCAGATGCATATAGTAGCTTCTTGTATCTTAGTCCTTGAGGCGTAATGGTTGCCGTATCAGACTGCAATAAATTTATCTTGATAACTTCTTCGGGTAACTTCCTCAACTGACCTTTCTGATGTCTTAATCCAAATCTCCATATTTCTCTTGGAATTTTTTCAACTCCTGCTTCCAACATTTCTTCGGTCAATTCATAATCTTGTAGAACGTGATGATTATTATGGAAAAGGATTAACTTAATAATGATTGCCGTCAATTCGTCAATTGTTAGATTTGCTTTTAGCCTTAAGTCACTTTCTCCACGTTCACGAACTCTTTTTCCACTTATTGAAGCACCATCTACGTGCGGAGCCAGTTGCATTTGGATTTGATTCAAAGCTTGTTCAACAACTCCTTTTAGTTCAGGGCGGTAGCTTGGGCTATTTTGTATTGAAATTCCCAATCCTTCAATTGCACTTTCGATTCGACTACCATTTAATTCTCCTCGATCCGTAAAGATTCTATTAGGAATACAAGCTACATCCCATTCATCATCATCTATCTCAATTCCATATCTTGCACAAAACTGTTTTTTTGATGTCATGCTGTTTTGCAAAGCAACCATTGCCCCACTATAAGCATTTAATGATTCAAACGATAGATTGAATCCGACTATTAATCGTGAATAGACATCTACTACAAGGTGTAACAATGGTTTCCCCACAAGGATGTTCCTGTTTACACTGGATACGCAAGTCACATTAAGGGGTGTTGAATCTGTCTGCCATAATGTAGCTGGCCCTAACCCTGCATCTTGAGATGAATTTCCAATAATCGCTCTGTGTTTCTGATGGTACACCCTTGAGCCATGTCGCTTTGAAACTTCATGTTTAAGTTGGTTAAAAGCTCTGTACCAATAATAAAATTGATGATAGGTCGGGATATCTGCTTTCAAAATTGGAATAATCACACCGTTTTGTTCTTCCTTTTCAATCGTGAAAAAGTCTTTTATCATCAGCTCATATGCTGTTTTTAATGTGTTTTGCTTTTTGTTGTAAAAATAGCGATTGAGACTGATCATGAAAATTTTCTTCATTTTTTCATCTACATTGACCCCTTTTTTGATACCATACTTTCGAGGTCTTCCCCTTTTCACTTCACTAACTTTTTTATCTCGACCTTTTGCTCCACAATTATAAAAATTGGGAAGCAAAGCATTACGAACCTTTCCTCCTTTCCAATACTTAATTAAATAATCCTTTATAGTATTTTTACTCACTTGAAAAACGGAAACCGAATGATTAATCACCTTCTGCCGATATTTACGAAGATAGATTTGTTCTTCGTGTTCAACTTGTTGAAGTACATAGGTAATGATTTCATATGCACGATCTCTTCGTTGCTTTTCAGCACCGCTCAAATCCTCTTCATAAACATGTCTAAAATACGGGTCTTCTTTTAACAAAGTAACTTCTCCATCAGCCATAGCGACAAATATATCTTCTTTATTAATCGGATATGGCCATCTACTCCCTTCATCCATGGCAATTACATATATAATAGAAGAAAATCGGTTTACAAATACAATTCGGATGATTTCTCCATCCTTGTTTCGTAGCAACATATTCTCCACTAATTCCATACATGCTCCTCCATTTCCATTAGAGTTAGGTTCTTAACCGTTTCCGACAGGTCTATTAATTGATACAAATTTACTCGAATATCTTTTTTCGCTATTAAATATCGGAATAGGAATAAACCCGTTCCCTTTGCTAACCCCTCTGTTTTATCAAATTGTCTTAAAACGTTTCTAACTGGCAAATGATCATTGTTAAACAGTTCGCTTAATAAATGAGTAGATAATAAATCTTTATCAAATTCTTCTTCGTTACCTTCCAGTAAGGTTTCTCTGATCCATTCAAGATTTTTTGCAAGTATACGTGGCATTTGCTTTTCCGTAATCACTTTCCACTCAATTCCTTTTTCGCTCCAGTATCGCCTTTCAATTTCAAGCTTCTCCCATGTGATTTTCCTTTTTAGCTCGGATGTATTTTTTACAGTGCGGGCAATTAATCTCTCTTTACCTTTTTCATCTCTTAGCGTCAGCAAAAAATTGGTTATAATAACGAATGGTTCATTTGTGTCTTTGTCTCGATATTTGTCAAATCTTAAATCATCAATATTTATCGTTTCCATCACATCAAGCAATGGGTAAGTTTCACGAATATCAATCACACTTGAATGATATTCGAATAGTAAAAATGCTCTGTACTGTATGTCCGACTGCAAATGGAAAATTCGTGGAATTTTTATTCCCTTTATACGTGTAGCTCTACCCAAAGATGAATAATCAGATGTTTTTGTCCAAGGGATGTAATTGATTCCAATCCCCTGTCCCCTCCCCTCCTTAAGGTATTTTTGTACTTTTATACTTGTTGAATAATATGATGAAACCATTGCTACCCCTTCCAAACCAGAGGGCAAAATAAAAACCACAATTTCATATAGTCAACGCCCTCTGTTTTTTTTTGAGGATTTGACTAAGAAATCGTGGTTTCCATCTCAATATTTGATTTTTGCTTATACAATCCATTTTCCTCCTATTTCGCAACAACAATCACACTCACTACAGATTCACTTGTAGATAAATATTATCCAAGTCCTCTTGAAGAAGCCCCAAATACCTTTTTGTTTCTGCTATTGAACGGTGATTGAGTGCAATTGAAATATAGTCTAATGAAATTCCGCTTTTGAAAGCCCAGTACCCCCATGTCTTTCGCATCCCATGAGTACCGAAAGATTCCTCTACACCAACCATATCGCACGCTTGATTTAACATCATGACAGCGTACTGACGGGAAATTGGCTTGTTTTTGCCGACCCTGCTAACAAACAAGTAATCGTCTGGACATCCATCATATTCAGCCATATACTCTTTAATTGCTTTTTTCAAGTTTGGTGTGACTGGAAACCGTTTGTATTTGCCCGTTTTCTTTTCATTTAATTCGATAAACTCTGCAGGCTTCTTTCCATCCCATACATGATTAACTTTCAAGCTTAGGATATCGCTGATGCGAAGTGCGGATGTAATACCAACCATAAATAGTAGATAATCTCGTTTGTTTTTTCCTCGAAGATAACCTTTGACAGCTTCCAGTTGCTTTTTGCATCGGATTGGATTGACAACGTTCATTTCTATCACCTCCCTCTCAAGAGTTGACACAATTATTATAAACTGGACTTTCAGTAAAGTCCAACACCTACAGGAGAAAGGTGATTTTTAAGAATGCTAATTTAACAGCATTCCTTAGTTTACAAAACCCGATTTTGTAAAGTAGATTTATCCTTTACCCTTTTGAATTTATATATATCTTCATCAATCACCTATTGGTTTTCAACATATCCTGTGGTAAGCAATAAAAAATACTCTCAATACAAAATCCCCATAAAAAAACAACGCAACCAATTTTAGGTTTACGTTGTTTTTCTGTTATATATATAAGGATTTTTCATTCCAGTCTACTTCATTCAAATTATTTTTAAATGCATACATTAAAAGGTCTTCAGTTCCCAATGTAGAATCGAATATCTCTTTATCACAGTAAGAACAATAAAAATGAGGGATGTTCTTGATTATAATTTTACGTGGTCCAATAAAAAACTCACTATTCCCTTCTCGCCTTTTGGCTGTACTTCCACAGGAGCAAGTTGTTTTCACTCTATAATCATTTTTTTCGGGAGCCAAGATCATAATCCCACCTCTTTCGTAATTATTCTTAGTATATGCAAATAAAAGCTTATTTATAATATTGTTATCACGCTAATCGTCTGTTCATTTAATATTACCAGAACAAGTCGTCCTTTACCAGTACCCTTGCTTCCCGAAATGACAAGAGCAAGGTTAGGGTGAAGATGTTTAACTTTCTCAGTATTTTCAGGATGATGATGATCTACGTTAAGTCGAACACCAGTTACCATTGAAGCAGATAGAACACATTCTCGAACTTCCTCACTATTGTTCCATCCTCTTTTTTCTGGATGATTATCATCTAACAAAGCATCATATACAAGTCGCTCTAATACATGTTTTTCAAAATCAATAAAAGGACCTTTTTTCAATATCTGTACCAAATTATCTCGAATCTCTATCAATCTATCTTTACTGAGGGTTATGGGGATTCCCATCGGGACACCGTTTCCAGACGTTCTGTTTAATATCTCCTCATCTGACATTAAGGATACTTTAAGCGATACCATTTTGGTTTCAGCATCATTTAGCAGTATCACTTCTTCTTGATCTCTATTCCAAATATACTGCGTACCATCATTTGATACAAATATTTCAACTTCCCTCATTAAAATATCTCTCTTTCCCATTATTATTGCCGTTACTATTTACCCAATTATACCATAGTTATGTATTCTATTCACTTGCCTTATTTCTTTAATTCGTCAACACAAACATGATTATCAGTTATGAAGAAAGTTTCATATCTATAGATAAAATGCAGGGGTGTATCCTTTGAAAAAGAAATAAGCAATTCTTAACTCTATACGTAATTTTTCAAGCTGATTTTGCAAGAATTTCGTCTATAATAATAGTATTGGTATGATTCTTTAATAGGGATATTTGTACTGGGGGAATACTATATACACTGTTGCATCCATTGCTTCAATGATTATTATATAAAAGAAAAAATAAAATCGGAGGGAACTCTATCTGTATGCGATTACTGTGGTGAGGAAAACGTTCATGCAATTTCTATAGGAGCTTTGGCAGATGACTTTGAAATCCTTTTTTCTATTTATGAACAAACAACTCATGGTGAGCATTACGCTCATCAAGTCCATTGTCCAACCGATTTCGGGGATTTATTGGATGTTCTATTCCAGGATGATTGGAGTATCTTTTCAGATGAAACAAGTCAAAATCTCTTATTATTTGACATTCTAAATTGGAATCGAAGTCTTGAAGATGTCTTAGATGATTCAGAGCTTTATTCTAAACAAGAAAATGCTTTTACGTTTGTGAGTAGTAGCGATGTTTGGAATGCATTCGCTTATTCCATTAAGAGAGAAAACCGTTACTTTCCTGATCATGATTTATCAAATGAGCTTGGATTACTAATACAGAATAAACTTATTACATTTCGGACTAACCATAATTTTTACAGAGCGAGAATCGGGAATTTCCCCGTTGAAAAAATGGGGCCACCTCCATTTGAACTTGCAACGCCAGGAAGGGTTAATCCAAAAGGAATTCCATATTTGTATGTGGCAAGTGATGAATTTACATGTATTGCTGAAACAAGACCTTGGGTAGGAGCAGAAATAACAGTCGCAATAATTAAACCCAAGGAAGCAATCAATATTATTGATTTAAGCTCTAAAGAGTTTCTGAAGTCTCCCTTTCTTGCGGATGATCTTTCGCATTCAATACAAGCAAACAAACTATTAAATCATCTTTCGTATGAGTTATCCAAGCCAGTTAGCCCTGATGAGTCATATATTGAATATATACCGTCTCAATATCTTGCGGAGCTAATCAAAAAACTTGGTTATGACGGATTAAAATATAAAAGCTCTTTGGGTACAGGTGAAAATTTTGTTTTCTTCCATCCTGACAAGTTTGAATATGTAACCACCGCTTTGCGAAAAGTGTCCTTTGTTGGATACGAATACCGATAATTACTTCACGACAATCAGGGAATGTAGACCATATCTATTATGGAACCTCTGGATATCAATTAAAAATCAAGGTGTACGTTATTTCGATCATTACAATAAAAACTATCCCTAACTGAAAAAACGGTTAGGGATAGTTTTTACAATTATAATTATTCAATTGTTAATGTGCCATTAATCTTATTGGCAATCCCTCTACGAGTTATCTCTACAATAAATTGCTCTTCCGAGAAACCCGCAAGACCATTATATTCTTTTAAACTCATCTTTTCTTCCTGAATTACCTTCATTGCTAAAGAAAGAAGCTGTAACCCCAGTCATTCCCCACGTAATATCCATCATAAAAATGGATTTCCTCTTTATCTATTTTATTTAATCGAACTCTGTAATCAAATTTACCGTCTCCTCTAAATAGATATTTTGGATTTGTTATTTTTGCTTAGCCAGCCAAAGTATGAGTTTATCAATCTAATTACTTGATCATAGTAATATTGCAATTCAATATCATCTTCATGTTCTATTCTTGATTTCAGTAATAGCTCAGATGTCAACGTCTTAAGCTCCTCTAACAAGCCTTTAGCCATATTCAAGCGTTTGAAGCGTATTTTCATATTCATTTGCCCGATTCCAGCAGCAATTGCTACTGGAATTCGTACAGTCATTTTTCTTATCTTTAGTTTTTCTTCATTCGATAGTTCCATGGCATTATTATCAATAAACCGATAAACTGCATAGTAAAAGTCAAGGGAATTCTGGTACAAACTTAGTTTTTTAAAGTCTTCAACATACACCAGCCATTCCCCCTATCCTGTTATTTGCTCTATTCTTCTCATCATGCCAATTAACAGCCTCAAGATTTCTTGTGCATCCTTTTCAAGGTTTTCATATTCCTGTAATGTTAGATATCCCTCGGACAATGCCATATCAAGAAAAGACCTGATTTCTGCTAAACTTCCAAGAGCGGTATTAAGTCGATCAAATTCTTGCTTGAAATAGTAGTTACCATTGCCTTCAGCAATATTGGCAGGAATAGATGAAACCGCCCGATGCAATTGATCAACCATGTTATAACGCTCGAAATCAGGAAATTTCTTGACGATTTCATAAATAGACCTTTGAAATGCTAATGCCTTCTGATATACCTTTAATTCACGAAAATCTCCAACATATTCTTTCTTATAAACCATCTTTTTATCTCCTTTGACAAAATAATTAACCATAAGATGCTTGAATCTCAGACAAAATCCTCCAGGCAACCTATTTTCAATCTTTTCCGCAGATTTTATAAATCACTTTTATCCTTCTTGAAAATAACCGAAATCAGTTCGCTTTGTTAAATACACTATATTTTTTTGTCCAATGGAATTTTTCTGTATTTGAAGGGATACTAAGCAGTTGTTAGGGGAATTGGGAGATATATTAGCAGGCTTTTCTGCAGGAGAATTAAGAAATATAAAAGTATCCACATGGCGTTCTATTCCAGCAACGGTTAGATATCCATTTATAAGGTTTTCATGGTCAATTGGATTCAAATCAAAAGTTGCTATCATGACAATTTGTAGCCTTTTTGCGATTCGTTGAAGTGAAGTGAACTTTCCTACAAGCCGTTCCTTGTCTGTATCCCATGTTGAAAGCTCATGCATGTCCAGTAAAATAATTGATTTGTCATGAACTGCCTTTTGATATTGCAGACGATCTTCCAACGATTGGATATCAAGTAGATCCGTTTCAACTACACTTAAATACTTTACTGATGGGGCAATCTGATTCGATAATTGTTTTAGCAATAGTGGATTATTCAATAGTTGATTTGAAACTTGTTGAAGTGGGATAGCTGTGGAAGGATTGTTCTTAAAAGTGGTTCGTGCAATGATGCGTTGTAGAATAGAGGTTGGACTTTCTTTTGAAGTGAGCATAATTACTGCATATTTTTGTTTTGTAAATTCCTCAGCCATATGGATGAGCAGTGAACGTTTCCCGCTGTGAGGTGTTCCAGCAATTACATGCAATCCTGGGGACCCATCCGCCATTCAATGCTACATCCAGATTAGGAAGACCAGTTGATACAGTCTGCTTATTTTCCGCAATTAGCCTCTCACTAAATTCTGTTTTTAGGAAGTTCAGAAGTGGGGGAAATCTATATTCTCTTTCATTTTCCTGTTGGAACTTTTGTACTGAATTGTCCACCAACTGTAGATTTGTATCATCTTTTATTGTTTCAAACATTTAATATTACCTCCTTGTGTTTGTTGTACGCTCATTTTATCGTACTTTTTTCTTCTTGCAATCCTTAAATCTGCTCTACATTGTTCGAGCCTCATATATTATTTAAAGCTCTCTAAAAAACTGATGCTTCGTAAAATAATCAAATTTAATCTGGCTGGATGCATCGCCGAAACGGTTTTTTAATATCTGTACTACAAGTTCACGTGGATATTTCTTCTTCCAACGCTCCACTTGCTCCCGTTTCTTTTGCTCATCCTTTTGACTTGCTAATTGGTGAATATCCCTAAACTGTAAGCCCATTAAAACATCTGCAGAATATTCAATAGCCCCTGACTCCTTAAAGCTTTCAAAACCAACAGGTAGATTGTAGTTTGATCTATTAAAGGATGAGATTGCTATTACAGGAACTTGGTAATCACGACTAATTTGCTTAAATCTCGTCACAACAGCATCTACTGTACTCCGCTCCCCCATTAGAGAGGTTTTTGAAGCATTGACGACTTGGAGATAATCCACTACTACTAAAAAGGAATCATGATATCTTTTTAAACGTTGTACCTTAGATTCGATTGAATCAACATTTTCGCCGAACCTACCTTCATATATTTCCATATTCTTCACTATCAAATGGTAATCTTTTTGAATTAGTGTCAACACTTTTGGCAATGCTCTTCCAGTCTTTATTTCAACATCACTGACTGCGGAATTTCTATCATTCAACAAACTTAGTCTCGATAAACTCCTTGCCATTAAGTCAATGCGACTCATTTCATAGGAGAAATAAAAAACAGGAATACCTTCAGAAGCAACTTGATCTGCAATTTGATGAACAAATGCTGTTTTTCCAACTGAAGTAGCCCCTCCAATTACATATAAACCAGGGAAAAACCCACCGCCAAGTGTATTATCTAAAGATGGAAAATGACTACTTATAGGTTTAATTTTGTTTTCCCTTACAGTTGAAAGAAAATCTTCTAAATAATTAATGAGAAAATCTCCCTTTTTAGAAGCTGTTATTTTATCTGCAATGTCAGTAATAAATTGCTTTAATCCTTCTCTATCTGCAACAAGAAATTCGTTTACATCTTTATACCCCTCAGGTAACTTGAAAATTTCATAGTGGACTTTGATTTCACTTAACCTTTTATGAGCATTTTCTATTAATTTATCACCTGCTTCATCTCCATCAGGAATAATAATGAATGTCACATCCTGCAACGAATTTAGATTGTCTTGAACAAGCTTACTAAACTTATTGATATTAACCACACTATTGATAGCGATAGCAGGGAAATCAAGTTCCTCGATGGACAAGGCATCAATATAACCTTCAACAACAAAAATTACATCATATTGTGGATCATTACCTTGAAGATATCTTTCATTTAGTAGTTGAGCTTGTCTTCCTTTTAAGTTGTGGATTTTGTGCATGTTATCCTTTTTCAAAGAATCATCTATTCGTGTTAGAAAATAACTACATTTTTCTTCGTTATCCCAAATAGGCAAGAAATACTTGTATGCTGTTGATGAATCATTTTCCTTTTCTAATATGTCTGAATGATTATTTATCGCAAATATAAATCCTTCATCTGCATAGCCTAATTTGTATTTATCAATTGTCTTTGAAGTAAGTCCTCGATTAACAAAATAATCTGTTTGCTGGACATTTCGATGAGCTTTTTCCATCAAAGCTGTAAAGTCAACTTTCTCAATTTTAATTGCGTCATTTTTGCTTTTTGTAACTGTCATCATTTTTTCCTCCTTATTTGGTATTAGATTTGCCATATCAAGTAGTTTTTTTATTGCCTCTTCTTTTGGTAGATTTTCATAATGAATCATGAAATCAATAATAGAGCCTCCAGGTACACATCCATTAAATGAGTTATAATAATTCTCTACTTCATTTATGGAGAAATGATGGCTTGTCTTATCACAAAATGGACAAGGCTTAATAAAAGTTGATTTGCCATATCTAATGGCTGTTTTACCTGTAGCCCTTTCTATATATGGAAGCAATGCTACAAGTTGTTTTGCTTCTTCAATTAACATTTGGGTTATTTGCATACCAATTCCTCCTTGACTGTTATTATTGTTAACTGTCGTAGGGAAAAGAGCAGATTCAAAAGCTCTTTTCCTAACTTATATTTATTAATTTAATTAGGGTTACTGCTGTCCCCAAAACTATTGATACTATTGGCTTTTGGAGATTACTGTTCCTACAGAGGAAACATTTCTACCTATAAAAGAGACATCCATTCCTAATCAAGAGTCATTAGGGTAAAAAAATAAAAGAAAGCTATACTCACTATTTTTTCTTGTAAAATTGTTTTAAATCGGATTGCTCGTAGTACAATTTGTTCTGCATAAACATAGTAAAACTCCCTTCCTTTTTCTCCATATTTATAGAAAAGCCCATTTCAACCTGCATTCGTTGAAAAACGTTTTCCAATTGATTGAAATAATGTTTGTATCCTTGCTTCCTTATTTGACACTCTGAAATTCCAAGAAAAGAAAATAACGTTTTGAATTTTATCGAGTAGGTTGGAAGTGGTTTAGTAAATTGAAGTTTTGCTAATTGGGTAAGTTTTAATGAAAGAAGAATTGCCACTGAATCGTGACCAGGATGGTATTTGAAGAAGTTTTTATGAAGGAGAGTAAACGTTCCATAGGATATATGCTTAATCCATAAGCCGAAGCGAATTTTGTAAAATCCCCGCCTAATTTTTTCATATTCAATAAGCTGGGAATCAATATATTCAAATTGCCTTTTATTTTTTGCTTGCAGTTGGAGAGAAACTGTAGATAATAATGCCAAGTCACGTTCCAGCCGATCTTTACTGGCTTTTCGTACAGCTATGTCTCTTTTTGAAAAATAGTCTTTTGCTTCTAAGAAGAATTCATCCACTCCACCATTTTCCTGCCAAACACTAAGCAGATAGATAAAAAGCTGTATTTGTGAAGAACTAATAGCACTTCTTAATTCTTCTATAGTGGAGAATCGGCAATCAATTGGCTCTGCCCGAATCCTTTCTTCTACTGTCAGCTCATATTTAAGTTCATGACTGTACTCTTCTATTTCGCTATTTTTGATCTTGTGGAGTCCTTCGACTATTTTCATTATGATGTCGTTGATCGGTACTCGAAAATATAATTCTTCTATTTTTTCTTTAAATTCAACTAAATTATTTCTATTATTGCTTTGTAAATTTTCCATGACTATCATTTCATTCACCCTTTCATATTTAATTTTTATTCCTTTGATAGACTTATGTGGAGCATCCTCACAAGTCTATTAGCATTTTAACAAGGATGTACAGTTTCCGAAACACATAACTGGTCGAACCTTGTTTAAGTTCCTATTGGATATGCAAAACTACACATCTCTTGAAGGAACCGTATGGACTTACTATAGTTGTTATTGTATAGAGGCAATAACAATAAATCAGTTGCCTCAAGGACACATTTCTTAGGAGGAAGGGACTATTTTTATGGATGAAATGAAGGATACATTAAAGAAAAACATTCAAAGTTTTATTTATAACGGTGGTTTCCATGACCTTTTAGATTACTTAGCCACAATTAGTCATAATAATGATAAGGCTGTTTTCGGACATAGCCTATCATCTATTTATACTGAGCTTTCTATCATTCAACGTGGCATGAAAAAAAGAAAATCAATTTCCGATTTTATAAATACATGGATGCGAGATAAAAATATTCAAAGACCATCTTACATATATAACCGAGGCAATATCAAAAAGGAACATTGGCGTAAGCTGACTTCAGGAGTCCCACATGAACCTGAGTTAAAAACGCTGTATAAACTGGCGATTGCATTTGAATTAACAATAGAGGAAACCCATGAATTTTTACTTAATTTCAATAGAACATTCGCACACGATTCCAATATGACAGATCAAATTGTCTCCTACTTTATCGCAAACAAAATCTATGAACCTTCACAAATTGATGCTATGCTACATGAATTTGGTGAGGCAACTTTGTTTTCAGACGAATAATAGACTAAAATTTAGCATGAAAAATTATTTAAGACATTTCATAAATATAGATTGTTATTAAACTCTATATTTTATGAAATGTCTTATATTTTTTGATTTCCTGTATATGATATATTAGTAAATTCAAATAGAAAGGAGATTATTGAACAATGAAAGAACCAGTTCTAATCGCTGTCGACTGCGGAAAATATGCAACTAAAGCGATTCTTAAAAGCAAAGACAAGCATGCAATCACAGCATTTCGAACAAAAATTCAAGAGGTGGAAAAGGTCGGTATTGAAGTTAATCCAGGTTCTTACGAGGTAAGCTACAATAAAAAGTCCTATTTGGTTGGTGATGCAGTAAGTGAATCTTTTAGCAATTTTGACCTCACAAAGAAAATTGATCTTCATAAAATTTGTATCTATACCGCTATAACTGATCTTCTTCGTATTACAAACCTTCAAGCAGAGAACGTTAAAATCCACTTGGCTATAAACATTCCTATTTCAGCGTACAAAGATGCAACCTCCAAGCAAGAGTATAAAAACTTCATTGAAGATAATGGAGAACCAATTTTATTTTATCTGAATGGAAAGCCTTACTACCTTTATTTAAAGAATGTAGTTATTGCATTCGAAGGTATTGGCATTATTTATGAAGAAATGGAGCAAATGAAAGGCAAATATACTGCGGTAGTTGATATTGGAGGACTCAATACCACTTATTGCACGTTTAATGGCATTAATCCTATTTTTGATTCAATGACCGTTTCAAACTTGGGGATCAATATTCTTAAGGGTAAAATCGGGAAGCTGATTAACGAACGTTTTGGGGTTGCAGTTACTCCAAGTGATCTCGAAAGAATTTTGCAAAACGGTTATTTTTCACACGCTGGGCAGATATATGACGAAAGCAAGGAACTAATCGAACAAATGAAAGCCCAACACTTCCGAGAAATAATTGAGTTTGCGAAGAGTCGTGATTATACCTTTAATAACGTCAGCCTCGATTTTGTTGGCGGAGGGGCGTATATGCTAAGCGATATCATTCAAAAAGAATTCCCAAATGCACGCATCGTGGTAAATCCCCAATTTGCAAATGTGAAAAGCTTCCTTAAGATATTGGAGATTAAGTATGGATTATGAAACGGGAACGAATCACAATCAGCTTTTTAGCAGAAGATGCCGATATTATTGAACATCTTCAAATGATTAAAACTGAACGTACTATCAGCTCCTATATTCGCCACCTCATTCGCCAAGATATGCTTGGTACACCCCACATTAATAACCTCGACAAGTTAGCAGAAACGATAGTCAACAAGCTGAGCAACGGAACTCTTCAGATTCCCTCAATACAAGAAAAGCCCACTGAAATGTCAGTGAGCTTGGAAGATAAAAGCCTTATTAATCAACTATTTTAAGCTATGCAGAAAAGCCGAATAGCTATTTTCCCTATTTGGTTTCTCTGCAAAGCCTTTAAATCCGATTAGCGTTAATTAATAAGTAGACTCACCAATCAAAGCTTTTGCCGAATCATAAAGATTATCGTAGTGCAGTAATAAAATACCTTCTGTTTTCTTTTGTCGTTTTAATTGATAAGTTTTCTCGTTAAAATCATTTCGTCTTCCAGCAATAACAGCATAGTGAATACGTGTACTGTCATATTTCATAAATTCAACTGGTAACGACTTCTTGGAATCTTTATACTTATTAAACGTTTCATAGAGTGTCGCATAGTTCGCTTCTAACCAGTATTTCCAGTCAATTACCTGCCTCTCTCCTTTTCTAATTGCATCACCTAAATGACCATCAATTAAAGTAATATTTTTATTCGGATGTTCCAACTCTACAAAGATAAATTCATAACCCCCAGAATTCCGCCCAACAAGTAGGTAATCAACTTGATATGAGTTTCCTAATTGAAATTCTGGAAAAATAAATGCATCATGATGACCGAAATTATAAGGGCCTTTCATGATAGAAGCAATTATAAAGTAAGCACTTTTTTCACGAATCCAATTGAGAATAGACCTTTCGTTTGAAGTAGAATAATCTATTAACTGATAGAATTCTTCTGCTAATTCTGAAATCTGATCAATTTTCTGTAAATCAACTATATCCAAATGATTATTTGGAAACAAACTTTCATAGTGTCTTACTGCAACTGGGTATTCTCTGTACTTGTTTCTTCTAACAACAAATTTCCCTGATTTATGAACAATCTCTCTTTCCTTTAAAATTTCCCATTCTTTTAATTCTTCTGTTGTTAAAACAGTATAATCTCTTGAATAAATTTTCACATTACATTCCCCATCCAACTTTTCTTTCGATAATATAGAAAAAGAATCGGCATTACCGACTCTTTCCTTTAATTATGGTTACGTTCAAATCCTTTTCAACTTACCCCCAAAGCCTTAAACACAGCATCAATCGGATCCGCATAAAAAACTGGCTGTACTTTAACCAACAAATCTGGCGGAACTGTTTGCAAATCCATAACAGAAGAAGCTGGGATCAACACTTTCTTCGCTCCTGCATCGACACATACTTGCAAGACGTTAGCAAATTCTTCTACTTTTGCAATGGTTCCTCCTACGGTCATGTTGCCAATAACAACGGTGCTTTCTTGTACGGGCTTGTCCAAAGCTCCTGAGCAAAGTCCTATTAACTCCGCTATCGCAAGCTCCCCTGATAAGCCAATCCCTTGCAAATCACTAACATGCATTAAATAATCTTTTGTTTTTGTGCTAATCGTATTGCTTATAGCCTTACTATTTGCCGTAAAGAAGCGAAAAGCCGTATCTAAACTTTCCTTTGCACCTCGGTGGGAGCCAAGCCCTGATTTATCGAACTTACCTGTTCCGCTTACGACTTGGTTTTCAAGCTTGTAAACGCCGATCATGCCCGAATCACTTTGACCGACGACATACACATGCCCTGGCTTACCCATGCCCTCTGGAATTAACTTACCGCCCCCCTGCTCAGGGACAGAGACGTATTCTTCTTCCATCGTTTCCTTATCAAAATACGAGAACATGACATCGTAGAATTCCATGCCCCCGATTTTCTTAAGCTGTTCCTTTACACGACGGCGACCTTCAAGAGCATATTGTAAAATTTCCTCGATATCTTCTTTCGTGTATTCACCATGAGGATAAATCAGTTTCACCATACCCGATACCGTTTTCCGCACAGCAACCGTATCCCGTTGATTCAAATTATTGCCAAGTTTGTAAAAGCGATCAATGGAATCGGCGAATGAGCGTTTTCGCATTTCCCTAAAGAATTCAGCGATATAATCTACAATAAACCCGTATTTATCTGTAAAGAAGTCGGGCCGCATTTTTGGAATTTCCCAACCTGGCATGTAGTAATGCATCCGATCAAAAAATGCGGTATCATTCGCCATTTCTTCGGGAAATGGAGCGAAAAGATGAGACGTCTTCAGCAATACATCGACACTCTGGTTAATATTCCCGACAAATACCATAGATGCCGAGGCGTTCTTCTCTTCCTTCCCTCTGGCAAAGGATCCTGATGCCATGTAGTCCTTCATAATTTGAATGCCATCTTTATCTTTAAAGCGAATACCTGCTACTTCATCAAACGCTACACAATCCCATAGTCCAACAAGGCCGATTTTACGGGTGGACATATTATAGAAAAGGTTGGCTACTGTTGATTGACCGCCTGACACAAGGATGGAATTTGGCGAGATTTCCTTGTATACATGCGATTTCCCCGTTCCTCTTGGTCCCAATTCACACATATTGTAATTATTTTCAACAAGTGGAACGAGACGTAGAAGTAGATGCCACTTTACTCTTTCTTCTAATTGCGTAGGCTCCATCCCTGTAGAACGGATAAGAACGTCAATCCACTCATCCTTTGTAAATTTCTTTCTGCCTTCAAAGACCTCATTGATGTCCATGTTCGGCATTTGAATCGGCTGTAGGCTACTTACACTGAATGGGTTCATAACCCTTACTTCTTCATCGTAAAAATAATCAATTTTAACCATACACCAAATTCCGCCCACCAAAAGCTTGTCATATTCTTTTACGAAGTTTGAAGCGATTGGCACTCCCTTTAACCCTAAGTTTGAAAATTCAGCCTCATAAGTATCAATTTTCGGATTCAGCGTAACCGTCACTTTATCTATTATTGAATACTGCCCAAGCTCTCGAATACGTGATTTAATCTTTTCCGCTTCATCTGGGCGGACAAAATTATCAGAAAGAATTTTTTTAACCCGCTCAACACCTTCTCGAATACTTTCTTCATCATCAGTTGCACAGTACATCCCAAGCAAGTATTCAAGAACATAGACAGGAACGTTTGCCCCTTCTTTAATGAGCTTCGTCAAATCTTTACGAACAACTCGACCTGCAAAGACACTATTTAACTTTTTATCGAGATCAAGTGTCATATTCTCCTCTACTTTTTCATCCATTCTCATCCCTCCAATCATCACAGCTTAGAAGTCAAAATCACTGACAATTCCTAAGTTAATCGTAAACGAAACTTTTTCTGTAATTACGCCTGTCTCCGTATCTTTAATGATTAAGTAATATGTTTTATTTCGATCGTACGGAATACTTTTTAACACAAATTGTAGCTTGAATGTACGGTCTGCTGGATTATCAAATGAACGATCACCAATAATGGTTTCTTCATTTGAGAGTACGTTACCTTCTTCATCAGCCATATAAATGATAACTGTACGAGGTTTTGTTTTCTCCTCTACTTTTTCGGTTTGGAAGAAGTTTAAGTTAAAGATGCTATTTGTAATTTTTTGCGTCGTACTTGTCAGTTTAATATCGACTTTCGAAATAGCTTGAACTCCCTTTTGACCAGCACGTTTATTTTTAAATGATAGTAAAGGTACTACAATTTCTTGTAAACTTGCTCCACCATGATTGAAATTCATCCCAGATCCTTGCATACGATTACGAAGCGATCCGTTAGGAACATAAACGTTTAATTGCTGTTCATTTTTAATAACGGAAGCTAAATCAATTGTTAATTGTCCTGGAATGTCCTGCTTTTGATTAGATAAAGCGTAACGACGTTTTACTTCAATCGTTTCCAACTGTACTTTCTCTATTTTATCGCTGTCCTCTAAAGGTTCTCTTTGATAAAGGAAGCCATGATCAGCAGTAATTAAAATGTTAGTTCCAGAAAGGTCGTCACGAATAATTTTTATTAGGTTAGAAATTTCATCCAGTGCCTTTTCGACTGCATTAAACGTATAAATTTCTGTTGATGCTTTATCACCCATTGCATCAATGCTGTCATGGTAAATATAAATGAGTTTCTTACCTTTAAATGTTTCACGTCTTCCTGTTTTGTTCATATTTACGATATCTTGGAAACGGACTGCCATGCTATCTTCAACAGTCGATTCAATAATGGCTTTGCGGTTTTCCAGCCCTGATGAATCCTTGTCATTGACAAACACTTGCCCCTTCGAATCAATATCAATAGATTTGTGTGGGAGCATTGATGCCATTCCCAACTTTGTAACGGATGGAATGACTCCAAGCATGGATTGGATATCACATGTACCAATCGTCTCAGCGTTCAATCGTTCTGTCAGTTCTACCCCTATTTCATATCGAAATGCGTCGGAAATAATGACGAATACTCGCTCACCTTTTCGAATGTGCGGAGCTACAATGGAAGAATAAAACTGCTGTTGGTTTAACACACCTGGTAATGACCATTGTTCCGTCATTTCTGCCTTTACAGCTTGCGACCAGTTCGCACTTAATTCGCCCATAAACCAATGCGTATATAGATGCTCCACCACTTCTTTTAATTTCTTCAGTATTTCATGATTGCTTTCTTCATCATAGGCTACATAAAACTTACGATAATACGTATCCATCAGATAATACTTACTCTGATATGCTTCATAAATATCTATTGCTCGACCTGTTGGAATTCCATGTTGATACTCTTTATAGAACTCCTGCATTTTAACCGCATAAAAAAGTGCCTCGTAGATATTAGCAAATCGTTCGTAAAAGTGTTTTGCCCGTCTTAGCTTAATTAATTTCGTGTACTCTTCATAATCTTCGAGTTTCTCAAGTAAGCTATTGGCAATATATATAATGATCGCTCTGTCGATATAGGGAAATGTTTCTGCTTTTTTTAACTCTTCAATTGGCACAGTTTGCAAAACTTGTGGAAGCTGTATTTCTTTCTCTGCCATTTCGACATACTCATCAAACACCCCATCATCGGTTTTATGATGCATCCAATGGTCGATGAACACAAGACAGTTCGTTCGATTACGGACAGCAATAAAGTCTTTTACACTCGTCAAATATTGCTCATTTACAGAATGGCTAAATGCCGTTATAGCCATATGTATAAACAATGTTTTTAATGTCTTAGTATCACGTTCATAGCCATACTGTTTGAACACATACTTCCAAAACACTTCTTCATCGAAAAACTTGTCCATTTGAGTTAAAAACCTATTATCGCCATCTTCCAGCGTATCCATTAGTACCGTCTTTAACACTTCTTCAAAATCAGGAACTTTCACGTTACATAGCACACTCATAATCGCAAGCTCAATCATTTCTTCACTGTATGATTCAATACTTAAACCTTGAAACTTACGATAACGCTCCTTGTTATGGAAGAAACGTTCATATTTTTTAATAACTCCACGTAGAGAGGGATCTATTTGAAGTTCACTTATAATAAGCGAAATACGATCTGCATAAAACGTCTTGGAATAGTACACCGTATCAGCTAACCAGTTATCTTCTAAACCTAATTCTAAGGTTGTGTATATCAAATAAGGAGAAGATGAATCTTCTTCCTCTAATAAATGTTTTAAATAAAATTGATTATTTTCCGATAATGTTTGGACTTTAACTCCATCTATAATCAATTGATCTATTTCCTCAACAAACTCTTGATCCTTATCCACCCAAAAGACAATTTTTCGTTGCTCCCCATCTTTTAACGGTTCATTAAAAATGTCTTGTAGGGCGGAGATGATTTGTATCATGTTCATTGTGCTCACCTGCCTCTAAATTAATTGTATCTTTAAACGTTACTATAAAGCAAAAGTCTTAATCTGTTTCAGCATATAAGTGATCGTATAGATAATGAGTTGCAATTCGGCTTAAACTTTGTCCAATTTCTTTAAACCTTATTATAAAATTCTGTAAGTCTACTACAACATTATCAAATGTATCAATATAAAAGTGTGATACATATTTTGTGTCAAAAGGATATCTGGAAAAATCCATATTATCTTTCTTTTTTTCATTAACCTCCGTTTCAATTTTAGAGAATAGCTCTTTAATATAATTTTCAAGATTACTTATCAGTTCCTTGAAAGTCTTTATTCGTATTTTGTCAGTCTCGTATTCATTAACTCTTGATTTAACCACATTAAATATTTGCTGAATATCATGGTTTCCTTCCACTTTCTTTCCATTTCTAAGAAGTATATTAAGAGTCCATCCAATCGCCTTCAAATATAACTCAATTGCATGATTTGCGTTAAAAAGAATGGGGAAAATCAAAATATCTGCTTTTTTATCTCTATTATCTACTAAAGCTTGCTTTGCTAACATTACTGAGGATTTCATAAATCCATCTGCTATTGTCAGCATATTTTGAATCGGATTATTCCTATCTATCCTCCAATTAACGTAGGCGTTTTTATCAGTATCAACGTTATGTGAAAATATTTCTTTCATAATCCTTCACCTCTTTTACTTAATTGTTCCTCCTAAATTTAACTTAAAGAAAAGCAATTCAAAGAATTGAACTGCTTTTCTAAGTAATGTTTATATTTTCGCCACTAAGCCTTTAAACTTCTCATAATTTACTTTCACACCGTCATCAAGGTCAATTTCAATTTGCATATCTGCCATGTGGTGCAATAGTTCATCATACGCTTTTAACTCGTCTATTTTTTTATCGAGTGACTTTAACTCCTTCTTCGCATTGCTAATTTCTTTTGCTGTGAAATCGCCTTCTATTATATCGAGCAAGTCTTTCTTTTCTGCATCCATCCGTATTTGCACTTCATGTAAATAATCTGTACGAATTCGAGAAAGAGTTGTTTTATCGTAACGATGCATATAAATGAGACAATTAAATGCTTTTTCTTTACCAGATGTAAATAACCAATAAATCGGTCGTTTTTGATATGTTTTAACATGCTCCTTGTAGAAGTCATTTAAGAAATAACGTCTTATAGTTTCCCTTGCAGTTTCTCCTTTTTTCTTTACGAGTATGTCGGCGATAAAGTCAAGGTTCTCATTTAATGTTTCTTCACCAAAAGTCACTCGTATAAATTCAATAAACCTTGAAACAATATCATCTTCAAAATAAGCACCTGGTAAGATTGGAAGTATATTGTCACTGTCTGCTTCGTACGTATTATAAAGAGATTGATTAAATTCTCCACCCGCATATATTAATCCCTTCTTGTCAAGTGAATACCTACCAAGTGAACATCCTATTGCATAAGAAATAAAACTCTTTATATCCCTTTCCAAATCAGAGATTTGTATAGAGATTTCTTTCTCATCTACATTAGGTTTTAGCTCGCTGTTTAGACCATAGACTTCATTAAATATAGAATTTATTTCCTCTTCATTATTCTTCAACTTGTTAAAATACATATTTGTTTGCTGTTCCCAAATATCATAAGCAGTTTCAATTTTAGTAATGCCCTTATCAATTCTTGTTAATGGATGCTGTTCAAAGTCCCAAGAAGTTTCATAGGAATCCCAATCTTTTTTTGAAATTTCAATATTATTTTTAACTAAATCAATTACTCTTTCCTTTCTCGAGACCATTAGTGGTATTTGAATTACATCTCCTACTTTAAAATCCATCGTTGGTGAAAAGAATTCTAAAAAAGCCATTCCTATTTTACTGTTTAAGAGTCCTAAAATATAAATTAAATTATCTTTATCTTGACAAAAACCCTTTGCACCTTTTGAATCAAACAAGTAACCTTTTTCACTGTATCTTACAGATATACTTCCAGAACTTAATGCTGACCAGGTAATCCCTTCCTTGAACCCAAAGTCGCCATTATAATTATGAGATCTTATTCTTCCTGTTTTTTCATCCTTATTATTTCGAATTAGGTAACCATCATTTTCCCAATTAACAATATAATCATTATTTCCATACCATTTTCTATAGCTACCGCCTTTATTATAAGGGAACCATTTACCATTTTTCTTTAGTGCTTCTTCTGCATTATTGCAACCAAAAGTAATCTTTGGATAGCTCACTTCATACCAAAGTCTTAAAAATCTATTATTATCAGCAGTTGCCATTCCCTCTCTTGTAGTCAATTCTGAACCTACAGGTGGGTTTGAAAATGAATTTATTATTTTATCACTAACCCAGTATGCAATTGGGCTACCAGGTATCTTAAAGAATTCCTCCGCAGATACTATTCCGTTTTGGTTTTTATAGATTGGAAATTCTTTTGGTGTATTATTCTCCTCTATATCAAAATATTTTACTTGGGTATAAACACCCGAAAATTTTTTAATATTTGTATTTCTAAAAACAGTAGCTGAAGTTCCAAAAGCAATTCCCATAACCATATTATCCATATGCAGTAGAGTCGTAATTGTTTTTTTATTGATAATTTTCTTTCTAAGTTTTTCATAGCTTGATAAGAACATCCAAGATTGCATTGTTACCATGCTGTTAAAACCATGATTTTTTGATAATTCAAATCCCCTTTCTATAAATGTCGCAAATAAGTCACTCTTAGAATCAGGATATTTAATATCAAGAAAATCTATTAAATGTGAGTTCATACCACTTCTGCCCATATACGGTGGGTTTGTGCATACAACATCGTACTTTTTACTTAATAACTTAACTTGATTAATTAAAATTGGCAGTCTTTGTTCTGCAATTTCTTTATCTATAAATTCAAATAAACTTACTTCATCTGATTTATATTTTTCAAGATAGTCTTTTAATAGATCTAAATTAGAAATTTCTACATTTATTAATGAACCGTACTCCTTAGCATTTATGAAAGAATCTTTGATAATATTTAAAGTTCCTTTCACTTCATTATTATTATTATTAGCAATACTATGAATCATTTCATCAGTTAACCAATTACTTTCTTGTATTGCATAAATATTTGGTTTAATCGCATTTCTAAAAATCCTACGTGATTTCTCTCTTGCCTTCATCATCACAGCAAATGAAGCTAACTGAACTGCACGATCATCTACATCCAAACCAAATAAATTTTTACTTAAGATTAGATGTGGTATTTCATTTTCCATATATCCCTTTTCAAGATACATTTCATAAAATACATCAAATGCATATACAAGAATGTGTCCACTCCCACAACAAGGATCAAGGAACGTAATCTCTTCAGGATTTACATTTTGGTAACGGATTTCATCAAGTTGTTTCTTTGTCACCTCTTCATGCTCTGCTTCATCTAAAAAGTATTTCCACTGATTTTTTAATGAACTGCTTGGATAGCTTTCCATCCAAATTCTACCCAATGAGTTTTCTACCATATAACGAACAATCCAATTTGGTGTAAATAGTTGTGTGGCCGCAGGAAGTGTATCTTTTGTGATTTTAATATTTTTTTTAAGGTTAGCAAAAACTTCATCTTTTTCCTCAGATATATAATATTGATATAACCATCCAATGATCTCGACATTTTCCCAGTCACATTCTGGAATGACGTTGGTGTTTGTCAATTGGCGTAAAAACGAATCTGTACCAAGTAAACCCTCTGGAAATAAGATTTCTTTGTAGTCTTCCAGTGTTTCAAACATGAATGGCATATAGCGATTCAAATCGTTACAGTGCATTTTAATGAGGTACTTGAACAGTTCGTCTGTCTTGTTGTTCATTTTTAGTTCATATACATATTCTTTATCCAATTCTAAATCAAGAGACAGTGCCTCTTTCATCATATCTGGCTCTGCACTATTGTCATTTGATGATGATAAAACCCGCACTTTTGTTGGAAGGTAGTCATTCACTTCCATGAAACGTAATGCAATGAAACGGTTAAACCATGTGTATGCTGTCTCTTCCATAACTCGATCAAAACCAATTTCGTTAATTCGAGCAATTAGTTTATTGCGTTGTCGTCTTTCTACATCCGAAAGCTGTCTGCCGTCGATAAAGACGGCATCGGAGCTTTCTACATTTGCTTTTTGAATAGATTCAGCAGTAATCCCAATTTTTCTTGCTTGTAGCTCTACTCGTTCCAGCAATTCTTTTCTTGCTTCTGTTGCAAACTTTTTCAATGCACTTTTATTCATATATTTCACCCTTATTCAATGAACTCAATCTGTTTATTTGCCTTAATTATTTCCTTTAACTTGTGGGAAAGCGTATTGATATACAAGTCGACCTCTTCTTCTGTAGACAATGTTTTCACCGTCACAAGCTCTTTTACTTTTACTGTCTGTTTCTGAACTACTGGTTCAATTGGTAGCTCTACAACTGTCCCTGCATTTCTCTTTTGTTCTTCCGCTTTTTTTCGTTGCCATTCAATAATTTCTTGTCGTATTTCTTTCAGTGTCTTTTCTTTATAACTGTTACTTTGCGAAATCGTTGCATCCACCTTGAAAATATCGGTAAACTGCTCAATACTTCCTTTTAATCCTTGATAGTATTGTTCCACTCGTTGTTTCGTTTCATTTGAAACACCATACTGCGTAGCCTGTAGAACTAATTCATTATAATCGGCTTGTAGTTTTTCATTGGCATTTGCTTTTTTCTCTACTAATACAGCCTCTATTTGTTGCTCTAATTCGTGAAGTAAATCAGGGATGTCTTTAATGTTTTTATAAGGAATTGGATCTTCCACAATATTACGTAGTTGATGCATTGCTTTTTCTACTACGTTACCTGATAAGTACGATTTATTTTCTTCGTACTTTATAAGTCCTGCTAATCCTCGGTCAAAAATATCCTTTTGATTCGATTCGAAGAAGCTCTTTACATATACGATGTCTTCTTCCCAGTCTGCTAAATCATCTTCCATTTCTTTCAGTTTCAAGAAGAAAGAGGCGTTATCCAATTGATTGTTAAATTGCCCGAAGTATTCTAACCCTTTGTTTAATAAGCTCAAACCAGGATATTTTCTACCTTCATAACGTACTTTGAAAGAATTGATTTCATCTATTTGCTTGGCAATAAGCGAACGAATATCCTTTGCCAGACCGTCTTCATCATCGGCTAAATCGGTTGTATTAAATACTTCTTTGCAAATTCTTCTGGCAGTACGAAGAAGGGCTTCATCCACTTTCACTCGTTTTGTAATAATCCCTTTATCCGCTTCCGTTGTTTTTCCGAAAACCGTCAATAATTTATTTGTGTCTATTTCTGGCTCTAAATACTCTGAATTATATCGAATGCGAATGCGTTGCTCTTTTAGCAATTGTCCAAGGAGACCTGCTATATCAAGCTGTTTCCAGCCATAAGGTTTGTCTACGAAGCGGTCATATACAAGTTTGACTCGAACTTGTTTGTTCAATTGCTCCTGCAAGTCGATATAGTCATAAACTTCACTTTTTGCAAGAGCGTTTGGACTTTGAATCATTTGTTCGTCAAAGGAAATTTGCTGGTCATCCGAAGCTAAAATAGAAATAAGCTCTCGTTCATTATCCAAATGCTCTTTCACATAGCCTAATTTCGTGTAGACGTTATCGACTAAATGCTTAAATGCTGTAGTCATTTTTTCTTTTACGGTAGAGCCTTTAATGTCCATTTTGTCGCCGTTAACGAAGAATGCACCGTCTTTTATCGCTTCTTCCAATAATTCTCGCACTCGTCGTCTTCTTTCACGTGCCTCGGCCTGTTTGTTATTTAATATGTTTTGAATATTTTCTGGTAGTTGAGTAATGTTCTTTTTCTTGCGGTATTCTTCAATACGCAATGCTTCTTCCATTTCCTCGACATACGCTTCGTTGCCACCCAGTTTCAATATCGTTTCCCCATTGCCTGATGACATCATCATTAGCTCTTGGTCAGACTTAGCATAATGGTCTGATAGTGGTGACAAGATTTGAATGCCGATGTTTGACGTTTGATTGCCATAAGGCTTTTCATCCATTACTTGATTGTAAGAGAAAGAATATTGTTTTGAATAAGTGAAACGTTTTTCTTCGTATAGATCATTAAAGATATATTGGGCTAATTCACGTTTTACCAAATTTTCATCAACATTCAACTGCTTGATTTCTCGGTTAATATCTTGTTCATCGTCAGTTAAGAATAGGTAGTTGTCCCCGTTCTTTCCGATCAATGTTTGTGACATTAACTTCCGTAGTGCCACTTTGATTTTTTCTTTTAACTCCAATTTATCTTCGTCAATATGTGTGACCATAAGAGTAGCGATATTATCAATGTTTGCTGGAAGTTCTTTAATGTACTTGATCATGAACAGCACTTTTAACAAATCAATGTTAAACGGATCATCTTTTAAAGCAGGGTTCATGCTTGCCCCTTCGATTACCCTTGAAATAGAAGGATTTAAAAATTCTTTGATCGTATCGTAAAACGCATAAAACGGAATGAGAGAACCTTCTTCTGCATCTTTATATTGAAGTCCCGCTTCCTTAAATGCAGATAACATCGAACGTTCCCCTTCAGATAAGTGCTTTCCTGAAGAACCATGCTTTCGTACTTGTTCGAACACGTTTTGTAGTAGCTTAAATTGATACGGTACGAACGGATAAACTTCGGCAAATTCCATATCATCTTCATAACCACGAAGATCTGCTGTACTTTCTTTAAAGCTAATTAAATTTTTCAAGATGGCACTTTTATTTGGATAATCGGCTCTTAACTTGTCCAACACATGAGGATATTTCTCTAAAATACGCTTTTTGATCACTTCATCAACCGAGATAGATGATAGGGATAGACGTGTATCAAAACGACCTTGGATGCGTGAAAAGTCATCCCCTTTGACTTTAATAATCGAGTCAATACTTTCTTGAGAAGTGACCATAATCCATACTTTACCTTGTGCATATGTTCCTAAATCTTCTGTTAACGTTTGTAGATTCAACATAAGGTTTCGGTTATCCCCGATGTATTGTCCAATTTCGTCGACTAAAAACACCAAATGGAAATTTGGGCCTTTGCTATCAATGTACTCTTTTACATCTTTTGCGAACTTTTCAATGCTAATTTCGAAATTGTTAACTCCACTTTCAAACCAATTACGTGCAGATTCTTCTGTCATGTTTGTCGCTTTTACTAATGCTCCAATGACATAATCTGCATCGAAGTAGAAACTGTTTCGGCGTTCTTCCCATGGTTCACCCGCAAGAGCATGGAATTCAGTCTTAAATGTTTCGTAAACTCCCTGCTTATCTAAATACTTTTCCATTTCTGCAACACCAGGAATGTCGCCGTAGTAGCCACGATGCTCGTAAAACACCTTCATGAACACACGTAAAATTGCATCTTCTTTTGATTTGTTATCTAAAGAGCTTTTAGAATCAATATTAAACAAGATGACTTCTGTATCCACGTCTGCTGTCCGCTTCATATTGGCGTAGACAAGAGCGTCTTTTATTTTTTCATCAAAAAAATCAACAGGCTTCTTTCCTTGTACTGCTCTGTTTTCTAAAAGGTACGCAAGAATTTTAAGGAAGTGTGATTTACCTGAACCGAAGAATCCGCTGATCCAGACACCCATTTTATCTGTCTTACCTTGAACTCCCTTTAAATAGTTTTCATAGAACTTCGAAAAATGTTTATGTAATTCCTGTGTTACAACATACTCGTCTAATTCTTGATAAATATCTGCTTCGTTTGTTTGGGCAACTTTAATAACCCCACGAATATCACGTTCAATATCCTTTAAAAACATCTCTTTAAGTAGCATCTAAATTCCCCCTCTTCCATTAATCAACTAAGCGAAATGCACGATAATAGTTATCATCTTTAAATTTGCTAAATAATTGAAGCGATTGACCATCATATTGACCTGGAAAAAACATGATGACAGGCGTTTTATCCAATACTTCTTGAAGGTTATTCAAAATATTGTGTGACCGTACGAAGGGGTATACTTTCCCCACGCCTGTCAAAAGGACAACATTGTGATCTTCAATCTGCTCTTTAATTTTTTGCAGAAAAACATCTGGTTTGGCAAAGGTTATCATTGCTTTAAAAAGTGCATCTTTTCCTTGCCTTTGTTCCATTTCAAATATCCGATCAAAAATTCTCTTTTCTTTTGTTATTTCAATGAGCATTTTATATAGGTCAAACTCAATTATTCGTCTGTTACTACCTTCATAAGAAAATTCCTTTTTTATGTGCTTCACATAATCTCTGACTTTTAATTCATGTTCAGGTTCATAGTCAAAGACGTAGAAGCTAATTTCATTACCAAGTCCTCTTCCTTCAATAAACTTGTCTTCTCTTATTTTAGGAATGATTTTATCCAGTCTGGCATTGATGTTTGTCATATTCTACTCTCCCATCGCATGGACATACTGTGCATCACCAATATGGATTAGATGCTCTCTTAATTGCTGATCAATGATAAGGCGATTTAATTCGTTACCACGCCTTTCCTTTAATAGTCCGCTTTCATAAAGCACTTGCATAAATGCCCGTTTCAACTTTTCCGTATTAATGGCACTCCAACTGGCAACCTTTTCACTTTGTTCAGCTTTTGTAGTAAAAAAGACGTTTATGTCTTTCTTTTCAATTAACAGGTCGTTATTATGGAGTTTCTCGCCTATCACTTCATTCATGAATTCGAAAAACAGCAAATCTGTTTTCATAATTGCATATAAATTGATAACCTTCCCCATCTCAATAGAGCCATCCAATAATAGGTCAGCTAAACTTTCGTCAATCACTTCTGCTCTTCGCATAACGGAGGGCAATGCCCGATTGATTCTACCTTTGTTTTCAAATTGAAAGAGGTTTTCTTCAATCACTTTAGCTCTAATTTCTGATGATGTTAAACCTATTCGCTTTAATTTAACAATCTGTTTAAGTTCAAATAATAAATAGGACGCACCATTCAAACTTGAAGAGTATTCTAAATCTATTGTCACCCAAATCCTACCTTTCGCACAAGACTATTAACCTATTTCCTTTTCTAAAATTTTCCCAACTACAGCTAATCGTCTTTTTCCGCTTTGCTGTTGAACCACCTTGGTAAACTCATTATTCTTTATCAGCTTCTCCTGATTATGTTCGTACATACTCTTTATGCCTTCGATAAGTTCATCTTCCCTTATTTCTTCCTGCCAATATGCATCAACTATCTTGTTTAACGCTGTCGATAAATCACGTTGAGTGCGGTAAAAAAGCCTTACTTCCACGAAGTTCACCTCGTACAATCGAATTTCACTTAACTCTTATTTTACTCTTACTCTATCTTTAATTCAATTTTATCCTGGGCATTCGACTTATTCTCCTAATATATGCTACAAAAAACAAATAAGACTTCACATCTCAACGATATGAAGCCTTCTATGGTGTTACTTTGTTAACAACAGTTCGGATAATTCTTCCATTTCAATTCTGTAACTTTCTTCAGTTGGAAATGGTTGCTCTTGTAACTCGATTGGAACTTGAACAAATTTTTTCATTATATACTCTTCATGATACTTTTCTGAAACAGCCATACCAATTTCTTTTCTTCCAAGAATAAAAGGGGAGAATCCATCTATCATTTTCTGAAAGACTTCCCCAATTTTCTCAAAGGTTTGTTCATAACCTTCCTCTGGCTTGAAATAGACCCCAATTCTCCTTTTCCTAAAGCACAAGTCCTTGTGAATAGTAGCAACAAGTTCCTTTTCAATACCTTTAAATGATTCGTACCAATCCTTTTCTGCTTTGTCGAAGTATAGCTCGACAAATGCAAGATTCCGAACATCCTGTGCAGAGCATCTATAAATTATCCCAGTTTTGCCCGCACCGCAAGTAAGGATTCGATCATTTCGATTTGTCTTTTTATCGTAATGGAAATTTAGAAAGTACGGTATTTTGCTACGCAATACTTGTAACATTGCTCGCTTTACATCTTCAGTTCGGTCAAAGTCAGGTAGTGATGGATTTGTATTAATCTGCCCACAATGCGATGGATGAATTTGGTGGTTCACTAATTCAGCATTTAGCAGGGGATTCAGTTCCCTTAACAGATAAAAGTTCTTATATATATCCAAACGATACATTTCATTTAGTTTTTCCAATACAGCGATGGTATCTTCATGAAGCGAAAGGGCATAAAAATCAACAAACTCTTTTTGATGCGACTCAAACCATTTTTTCAGTTCATCCAAAATTTCATCATCGAATGATTTGGCAATCCATACGATAACTGATTCATTATTTTTTTCAATCATCTCTATTACTCTGTTCTGATACTTCTTATTTGCTTTCGTGACCTGTACTTCGATAATAACAGGAATTCTTCTCTTAGAATCAACCCCACGAATATCCATGTGATTGTATGCAATACGTTGTTCAAGCGTAATATTATTGACCTGAAATCCAAGTGCATCTGAAAGCAATTGCGGATTTTCCTTCAAGAATATAGATAGTAAATTTTCTTTCTTCGTACCACTCTTACCCATGCCATTCCAACCTTTCAAAATTTGATTATTCCTTCTCTTTTGGGTTTGGTAAAAAATAAATACATGAAAAAAGCACCTACCAGATTCGTTAGCCGATTCGGTAAGTGCTTTGCCTTTTATTTATATAATTATTCTTCAATTGATTCTTCAAAACCATCTTTTTCACCTCTTTTTGCTATTTTCTGTGAATTATAAATGGGTTATTGGCTATAGTCAAGCATTCTAAACGAACGTTTATTAGACTTGAAAATCATATGGATAACATCTATACACTTTCTATATATGTTAAATATAGTTCTATATTCCTTGCATCGGAGAAATCTACATTATATATGAGGTTTATATTTATAACATTAATAACTTATATCTATTCCTGGATAGGCTACACTAAGTTAGACAGAATAAATGAGGGGTTGTAAACTTAGACTAATAACTTAAGGGAGCGTGCTTTTATGACACGTCAACGTCGAACATTTACACCTGAATTTAAACTGCAAATGGTGAAGCTTTATGAAAACGGAAAGTCTCGTGCAGATATTGTCCGTGAATACGATTTAACTGCTTCAGCTCTTGATAAATGGATTAAAAATCATCAAGCAACTGGTTCTTTCGCTGCGAAGGATAACCGGACAGAAGAAGAAACTGAGCTAGATCGCTTACGCAAAGAAAACCAACGCTTATTGATGGAGAACGATATTTTAAAGCAAGCGGCGCTGATCATGGGACGAAAATAAATGTGATTCGTAACAACGCTCACAAGTATTCGGTATCAGCAATGTGTGCCGTCCTCGACATTAAAAGAAGTACGTATTATTACCATGCGGACCTTTCTGGTGAGCGTGCAAGAAAAGCTGAAGACGCCGCACTTTCAAAAGAAATCGAACGCATATTCAAAGCCAGTCGTAACAACTATGGAACACGTAAAATCAAAAAAGAACTGATGAAATTAGCAGAGCCGAAACAAGTATCAAGACGCCGAATTGGTCGTTTAATGAGCGAAATGGGCTTAGTTTCAAACTATACAGTAGCGCAATTTAAGCCTCATCAAGCCAACTGTAACGAAGCACCTGTAAAAAATGAATTACAACGTGAATTCAATCAGAACAAGCAATTAGCTGTTATTGTCAGCGATTTAACATACGTCCGTGTCGGAAAAAAGTGGCACTATGTATGCTTATTTGTCGACCTTTTCAATCGAGAAATCATCGGTCATAGTGCAGGTGAAAATAAAACCGCAGACCTTGTGTATAAAGCGTTAGCAAGTATTGAAGCCAATTTGAATGACGTGAAAATGTTTCATACAGATCGAGGCAAAGAGTTCGATAACAAGCTGATTTCAGAAGCACTCGAGACGTTCGGCATCCAACGATCACTCAGCATGAAGGGTTGCCCTTACGATAACGCCGTGGCCGAAGCGACATTTAAGGTATTTAAAACCGAATTCGCAAATCAAGCCCACTTCACTTCCCTTGAACAGCTCGCTCTTGAACTTGACGATTACGTTCATTGGTTTAACAACATCCGTATCCACGGAACTCTTGGCTATTTAACGCCGATGGAATTCAAGCTACAGCCCACATGATTTTTGTCCAGTTTAGTGTTGACATTCCATCCATATGTAAACGGCAACAGTAAGCCTGTTACCGCCGAAGAATTACAGCTCCTTTAATTCACTGACCAGTTCTCCGATCACCTGCAATTCCTGCAAAAGACTTTCTTTTGACCAGTCCGCATCGAGGGTTGCTTCAAGGATTTCAAGTAGTATTTCTTTTACCTCTGCACTTAGTATTTCCCCGTCATGCTGTACCTGGTGATTGAACAATAATTCTTTTAAACCTATTGTCTCTCCTTTGTTCCAGTTAAGACTCGAACCCGCAAGTACCCATGGTTCGACTCCTAATGCTTCTGAAAGTGCCACAAGCTTGGGAAAGCTCACAGATTTTCTTTTTGATTGCTCAAGCCTATAGATGTACGAACTTGAGATGCCAGTTTTAATTGAGAGATCATTTAAGGAAAGCCCTTGTTCTACTCTCAACCTTTTTAACATTTTGCCAAAGCCATCTGTCATTTGTTGTAGATCCTTGTTCAAAGTAATCCTCTCCTCTTTTTAAGTTTTCCAAAATGGAAATCCTATTTTCTGATCGAATGATCCTTTTATCATAAGCAGGAAGAGGATTTTGATAACTTTATATAAATAAGGATCTTTTACATTTCTATTATTGTTATTTTGTGAACGAAGTAAGGATAGCGATTAATTATGTTCAAAATCTAACTGTTTCGGAATCAGCAAAAAAAAAACAGCCACTCATTTTAAGGATGAGTGACAGGTATGTCATTAAGTAGTTTCTTTTCCTTTTTGTTCATTTATGACTTTCCACACATAATTCGTATAAGTCTTTAACTCCCTTGCAATCTCCACTTGTTTCATGCCCTTTTGATGAAACCGTAGATCCAATGTGCAATCAGGAAGAAAAAGTGTTCAAAACTACTTGACGGTTACAAAGGTTTGAACAACATAGGAAAGACATTAGAATTCATCATACCAAAGAAATCCTTTTTCATACTATAATTAAATAAAGGATAAAAATAAAAAAGCATGGTTGAAAAATTATTTTACCATGCTTTTTCTAATGCTATTTACTATGATTTTCTCCAAATTGCGAGTCCAAAAGGAACACCTAAATCATCTTTTTTATTGTTGTATTTGCTTTTTTAACGAAATGATTCGCTCTTTGGGAAGATGTGTTTTTTCTGCTATATAATCAATTTCCTTATGCTCTTTAAGAAGTTCAATTGCTTTAAACACATTATCCAACGCTTCTGCCTGGCTTCTTTTCGTAATTTCTTCGTATAATGGTCTCATTTCAATCACCTCTAACATTTGATTGGTTTCGTCTTCCGATAAAAATTTATGCGAAATGGTTGTAATAAATGAAAGAACCTTCGTTTGCATATCTTTATTTGGAATTTTACTTGCAATTTGAGCAGATTCCAAAACTCTTTCCGAACGTTTTACTTCTGTCTTCGTTAGAGGCAATAAAATTAATTTCCCCATATCAGCATTTGATAAAGATTCTCCATTTTCTACCTTTATCCATAAATCTTTAACCAATGCATCCCCATCTTGATTGCTTGGAAAAACAAACTCCGATTGGTAGAAAATAGATCCATACGATTTTGATTCAATTGCATCTTTCACATCTGCCCCAAATACAATTATTATTCATATGCTATATCCCTTTTTAAGACTAAAATTTCCTTTGATTTAATATTATATTTGGTAATTTTTATTTCGCAATAAAAAGAACCACCCGAAGCCTGGAAAGCGGGGTGATTCCTCACATGGACCTACTTATTGCCGAACCAAACTTTCAAAAGTTCAGTTATCGAGTAGTGATATTGCGAGTACCCTACCCACTTAAATTATAAGAAAAATTAATCACTTATTCAACCATTCTTATTGCTAAGATCTTGTATTCTAATCCTTTATGCTGGAACACTGTTTTAAACCATTTCGGATGTAGCAAATAAATATCCCTTCAATCCTAAACCCTTTTTCCTTAAGAAAAAGGAGAAAAACTTTAGCTTTTTCTCCTTTTTTCGTTGCTACTATGTTGCTTTAAAATAAACTCACCACATCTTTACCCCACGCAAACCCGCAATCCACCGTTGCCGTTTAAAATAAAGTCACGCTATCTTCCCCTCATTTTCACACATTTTTAATCACGTTTTGACCGTTTTTCTACCCTTTTTTCACGCTTTTTGTTCACGTTTTTTTCGATTTAAAAAATAGTTCTGTAAGTTAAACATTGAGAAAAGATAGTAGTGACAAGGGTTTCGGGCATTTTGGGTACAGGACTTTATTTTAAACGGTTGAATATGGATATTGCGACTTTGTTATAAAGTACAGGAGTTTATTGCTTGTCTACAACCACCCTAGACATCCACGCCACACACTCAACATGCGTCGAATGTGGGAACATATCGACTGGCTGAATCTCCTTTGTTTGATAGCCACCATCCTCTAAAATGCGAAGGTCACGTGCTAGTGTGGCTGGATTGCAGGATACATAGACCACTCGTTTTGGGCGCTGCTCTAAGATGGTTTTTAAAAGTGCTTCGTCACAGCCTTTGCGTGGTGGGTCGACAACGAGGACATCTGCTTCCTTACCCTCTTTATACCAGCGTGGAATGATTTTCTCTGCTGGACCTGCCTCGAAATACGTATTGGTTAAGCCATTCAACATGGCATTGCGCTTGGCGTCCTCTATAGCTTGTGGGACAATTTCAACACCCATCACTGCCTTTGCTTGTTGTGCAAGGAATAAGGAGATTGTGCCAATACCACAATAGGCATCAATTACGCGTTCATTCCCCTGCAAGTCTGCATAATCAAGTGCCTGCTTATAGAGCACCTCTGTTTGCTCAGGGTTTACCTGATAGAAGGAGCGTGCTGAGATTTCAAAGCGCACATCGCCAATTGTATCAATAATCACATCTTTGCCCCACAGGTTGACGGTTTCATCGCCGAAAATGACATTTGTTTTAGCGCTATTAATATTTTGCATAATCGATGTAACGTTCGGAACAAGTTTTTGAATCACGGCAACGGTTGCTTCTTTTTGAGAGAGCTTTTTCTTTTTCGTAACAAGAACAACCATGACCTCACCCGTTGCTCGTGCTTTACGAATAACTACATGGCGTAGCATTCCGTTATGTGTTTGCTCATTGTAAGGATGAATTCCCAATGCTGCTAATTCCTTTTTCAAGCCAGCTAGAATAGCATCTGCCTCTCCTGTTTGAATTAGGCAGCGTTCCATATCGACAATGCTATGTGTTTTTGTTTTATAGAAGCCTGCAATCGCTTGTCCTGCTTCATTTGTAGCGAATGGAATTTGGGCTTTATTGCGATAATGCCAAGGCTCCTTCATTCCTTTTACAGGTAAAACAGGTGCATCGATTTTACCAATTCGCTGCATCACATTACGCACCATATTTTCCTTCCATTTCAACTGTCCCTCGTAGGATAGATGCTGAAGCTGACAGCCGCCACATTGCTTGAAATAATTACATGGCGCCTCTACACGATCTGGCGATGGCTGAAGAATGTCTATAACTTTTGCAAAGCCATAATTTTTTAATGTTTTTAGTACATGAATTTCAGCCGTTTCATTTGGTAATGCGCCTTGGATAAATAATGGATAGCCGTCAATTTTAGCGACACCATTGCCGTCATGCGTTAAATCTTCTATATATACTGTCAAACGATCATTTTTTTTCACAGGTGCTGACATTTTACTCACTCCATTTCAATCCTCTTATTGTAGCATGTGTTGACGACTGAAAAAAGAGCCGCTATTCGCGACCCTTTTCTTGAGTTTTTGTAATATATTGATCCTTTGGTGCCCACAAGAAGGCAACGATAATGCCAAGGATCACAACAATAAATGGCGCATAAAAAATTAAAAAGCTTTGCATATATTGATTCCCTCCTATGCATGATTATCTTCTTTTCCTGTTACATAATTTTTATTGAATAAAAATAATTTCATCAATAAATACAGTGATGGAAGAAGAAGACAAAGCCCTAAAACAAAAGCAATCACTAAGGCAATCGCCATTTGCGTACTTGTAAAGCTATCATAAATCGTTAAATATGGATACAATAAATACGGATATTGTGCAATACCGTATGCAAAGAATGCTACCGCAAATTGAGCAATCAGCAGCCCTACTGCAAGCCCGTACTTTTGACGTTTGGCAATAAGCAGTACAGTAATAATGAATAATATCGCTGATATAGTAAACATCCACCATAGCTCAACCATATGATTGTAACTTTCTGGATTAATGAATTTCATTTCATACATAATGCCAAGTGCACTAATCATTAAAGGAACTGCCCAAACAAGTGCATACTTTCGCATCAGCTTTGTTGCTTCGATATCATTTGCTTTATGCGCATACCATGTTAAAAATACAGCGGAAATATACAATACCGCAGCAATACTTAATACAACAATACTCCATGCAAATGGACTTGTATATAATGTCCAATAATTTAATGTAGGCTGCCCATCTACCATATCCACGTAGCCACCAGCTGCAATGGCAAAAACAACAGAAAAGGAGGCTGGGATAAGCAAGCCTGCCACACCATATGTCAATGTATAGCCAATATGCCCACGTGCTCCGTAAGCCTCAAATGCATAGTAGGAGCCTCGAATTGCCAATAGGACAAGTGAAATGCTGACAGGGACAAGTAAAATTGTTCCGTAATAAAAGGCTGTTTGTGGGAAAAATCCTACGATGCCTACAAAGAAAAACACTAAAAACACATTCGTTACTTCCCATACAGGTGATAAATAACGTTTAATGATATTTGTTAATATATGATTTTTGCCAATCAATAAACTGTATGCATTAAAGAAGCCTGCACCAAAATCAATGGATGCGACAATAACATAACCAAATAGAAAAATCCATAATACTGAAATTCCTAAAACCTCTAATGTCATAAAATATCACCGCCTTTTTCAGAATGGCGATCTTCAATTTCACGTTCAATTGGGTTCCTTTTAAACATACGTATCAATACAACAACACTACCCACTGCTAATACAGCATAGACGCCTGCAAATAATAGCAGCATTAAATCAACATGGTCACTTGTTGTAGCGCCTTCTGGTGTACGCATTAAACCGTAAAGTATCCACGGCTGACGACCAACCTCTGCAAGCCACCATCCCGCTTCAATCGCAATAATGGACAGCGGACCACCAGCGACAATAATCCACCTGTACCAGCGTGTATGAATAAATTTCCACCCACGCCTTTGCCCGATTACATAAAGCAGTGATACAAGCACCATAAACATGCCGATGGACACCATAATATCAAAAAGATAATGAATATAAAGCGGTGGTAAATCCTCTTCTGCAAACTGGTCTAAGCCAATCACCTCTGCGTTAGGATTAAAATGTGCAAGAATACTTAAAGCATACGGAATTTTAATAGCATATTTTACTTCTTCCCCATCTAATACACCAAATAAAACAAGTGAGGCTTTACCCTCTGTTTCAAAATGCCATTCTGCTGCGGCTAATTTTTCGGGTTGATATTCAGCTAAATATTTTCCTGAAAAATCGCCAATAATAGCAGCAGCAATCGAGAAAATTAAGCCTATTTTCATCAGTAAATATAATGACTTTTTATGATAAACATGCTTAGACCCTTTTAGCATTCTATAGCCTGCAATAGCTGCTAGCACAAATGCGGATGTCATATATGCTGTAACAAGTACGTGTGCTACCTTTGTCGGCATTGCTGGGTTAAGCATTGCTAGTAAAGGTTGAATATTCACAAGCTCGCCATTCACAATATCGAAGCCTTGTGGCGCATTCATAAAAGCATTCACAATGGTAATAAAAACAGCAGACATTGATGCACCGACAGCTACAGGTATTAATAACAGCATATGCTTTTTTTGACTATCAAAACGATCCCATGTGTATAAATAAATTCCTAAAAATATAGCCTCAAAGAAAAATGCAAACGTTTCCATAAAAAGTGGCAATGCAATTGTTTGACCAGCTAGCTGCATAAAATTAGGCCATAATAGAGATAACTGTAAGCCAATTGCTGTGCCTGTGACAACACCAACTGCAACAGTAATAACAAAGCCACGTGCCCAGCGTCTTGCCATTAAGATATAATGCTCATCATTCTTTTTATATCCAGTCCATTGAGCAATCATAATCATTAACGGAACACCTACACCAATGGTTGCATAAATAATATGGAACGATAATGTTAGCTCCGTTAATGCACGACTCCAAAAGACTGCTGACTCATTAATCATCTTATTGCCCCCTTAGCTACCAAATATTTTTCCAAGAATAGAAAGTAGCATAATAATTGCCACACCAAAGCTTAACCATATGAGCTTTTTTTCTTGTGATTTATACAAAGGCAACACTCCCCTTCCCCTATTCATACCCTTATTTTCCACTATTACAACGAAAAAAACCTTTATAACGGACCGAAATTTCAGTCTTTTATAAAGGTTTCAAATTTTGTTCAAGTAATATACGCACATTTGCCAAACATTTTACTTAATTTATTCACAATCTTTATTGCGATTGAGCGGTCGCCTTATATTTTTAAGCGGTTTCCACACAATTTTGAGCGCTTTGGACTCCTTTTTGAGCGGAAACCACTTACTTAATCTCAAATACGATCTTCCTCACGAATATCCGCAAGTGGTACAAATATTTCGATATGACGCTTTAAGTTTTCAAATGTGGCAGGTGCATCCCCGCCATATTCGCCATCTAAATTGAGGTGTACTTCATTTTCTGTCGTGACTTTTACAACGCTGGCTTTCTTATAAATAACCCGGTCATCGTTTAAATGCTCGCCTCTTAAAGCCATAGCAGCAAGCTGAATAAACTCAGGTAAGCTGACCTTTTTCAACACAATTAATGTAAAGTAGCCATCGTTAATACTGGCATCTGGCGCAAGCTTTTCAAAGCCACCTACTGAATTTGTTAGGCCACAAAGAAACATCATGGCATCTCCATCAAACACTTCACCGTCGTACTCAATACGCATATGTGAAGCTTTAATAGATGGTATCATTTCTACTGCTTTTAAATAATAAGCTAGCTGCCCAAGCATTGTTTTCATTTTGCTTGGCACTTCATATGTTAGCTCTGTAATTCGTCCACCAGCTGCAATATTGATAAAATAACGTTCACCATTTAATAAACCAACGTCTACTGGTATTGTATCGCCTTGAATAATAATATCTACTGCCTCATCAATATTTCGAGGGATATGCACGGCACGGGCAAAATCATTTGTAGTGCCCATTGGAATTAGACCAACTTTCGGACGATTTTCAAACGGACTTACACCTGAAATAACTTCATTTAATGTGCCATCTCCACCAACGGCGATAATCATATCAAAGCCACGCTCTACCGCTTTTTTTGCTGCAAGTGTTGCATCACCTTCACCAGTTGTTGCATGACAGGATGTTTCATAGCCTGCTACCTCTAGTTTCGCTAACACCTCTGGGAGATGCTTCTTAAATGCTTCACGTCCAGATGTAGGATTATAAATGATTCTTGCTCGTTTCATAACATACCTTCCTGCTTCATAAGATTCTATTTCATTCAACGAATTAGCCGTTGAAATGTTGCACTACTTTATTGTAATGCTGCTGTAATTTGCTTTTTAAAATCCTCATAGACAAAAGTCCAATACGATTTGTTAGCAATGTTTTCTTCACGGATTTCCGTATAAAGTGCCTTTTGTGCTTCTTCGAATGCTGGGTCTTCTTTATCTGGTAAGCTTGCTCGCTTCGTTACTACGAGCTCCTGTAATTCAGGTGCGCGTGGCCCCCATTTTCCAACAACCTCACCTGCATCATCTAACAGCAAATAGATTGGAATCGCACGGCCACCATTTGTTAAATAACGATCAATTAAATTTGTATCAGCATCACGTAAAACCGCACGCATCTCTATGCCTGCTGCCTCAGCAACACGACGAATAATTGGATTATTTAACATTGCATCGCCACACCAATCTTCCGTAATCGTTAAAATTTTTGGCTGCTTGTCCTTTAGTAAATCAATAAAACCATCATTTGTCGGCACTTCAAAACCGTCATAAATGCGGAAGCTTTCTTCTTTTAGTGTTGTCATATTGTCCATATATTGTTGAATAGAAATAGCTTCATTAAAATATTGTTGTTCTGTTTTCATTGGCTCGTCCCCCTCTATATAATCTATTCTATATTTTGCTACGAATCCACATTTAAGACAACTGTAAAGCTCTTTTTATTTACAAAAAATATAAGTACTATTTACTTCTAATTTATAAAATATCTAAGTATTTATTTTCCGAAATAATATAAATATTTACATATTATGTTCGATATAGTAAAGGAAGGTCCTTCTAATAAAAAATGCGAGGAGTTTTAATAATGAGAAAGATTTACGCTTTTCTATTTGTTTTGTTTATCTCTTTACCATTTTTCATCGAAGAAGCAGCTGCAGCTATAATTGATGAGGCAGAACCAAATGATACATCAGTAAATGCGCAGCTTATTGAGAGAAACAATCATGATCCAGCTCAAATGATTAATGGGAATAATGCGAGTCAAAAAGTGTTAGTTGGCAATTTGACAAGTGCAACAGACGAGGATTGGTATCAAGTTTATTTACCAGCCAATCCAGAAACCTATTTATCTATCAATGGTCAAACAGGTCCAATCTTTAAATTTGAAATATTTGATGCTACTTTGGGGCAAATTTTTGAAGAGAACTATAGTAAAGATCCTTCTTTTATAGGCGCCTTTCCTTACGAATTTAATGTACCCACAGCGGGGATTTACTATGTGAAAGTTTCAAGTGTTTTTGGAACAGGTGGGGATTATCGCTTTACCGTTGGCAGCCCCAATTATACGGTGGATTCCTATGAATACACAGCAACAACACCTTTAACATTAACGACGTCAATTAATACTGCTCAGGATACGTATGATCTTAGACATATCGCAGACGTCCCTAAAAAAGCTATTGTTTACCAAGTTACATTTGGTGGCACTAAGGTAAATTCTGCAACAAGTGAATATAGACGAATTAAATTAGCGGCCGATTCTTCGTGGATTAACACCTCCTCCTATTCATGGATCGCCAATATTCCTGCTGTTCAAAATAAAGCCTTTCATAGTCAGTGGAGTGTTCAATTACAAGGTAAGGTTTCAAATAGCACAAAGCCCTATAGTTTAACACCAAAATTAAGATTTTCTTATTTTTACCCAATCATTCCATAATATATACGAGGTGAATTTCTATGAAAATGCAACACTACTCTCTTATGCGAAGCCTTTTCAATAATGGCTCCTCTAAAACAAACATGTTATCAACGATGAAACAATTAAGTCAATACAATCAATTATCTAAAGGGACTATGAAAAAACTGTATGAAAAATTAGATACGGTGGAAATATCACCTAGTAGTCTGCAAAAGCAGGTAGCGAGTAAGCAGGGGATTACAAGCCATCAAGCTATTCAATCACTCACCCATTTACAAGGAAAAGAAGTAAAGGAAATAAAAGCAAAGAATAACGTGCTTGAATTTGAAGATGGTGCTTTATATCGCTTTAGTTTTAATGGCGTTTCAACGGTTATGCAAAGCTTCTACCATGGCTCTGGTTCCATTCTTGGCACTGCTTTCACCGAATTGGGCGAACGACTAGGTGTTGATACAGGAGCTATTTATTCTCAGCAGGATGTAACAAAGATCAATAAAATTGAAGACTTTTTTTCTGGCTTTACAGGGCGATCTGGCTTAATCGGTTCAAGGTATTCATATTCTGGTGAGGAAGTATTGGAGATGTTCAAGAGCGTTGGGATTGAGCCTGGTTGGTTTACGGTTAAAAGTAGTGGTCAAACTGTGAGACATTATTTAAGAGAGGATGGTCGAACTTTTTCGGAAAAACAGGTTCTGGGTAGCCGTAATACGTTTATGTCCCATAATTTATTTGATATTGGGTATAAACAAGGCGAAAAAATTACTATTGGCGACACTGATTACGAGGTGGATGAAACAGGTCATATTAATTTACCACCAGATGCAGCCGTTTTCCTCACCCATAATGTCGATCCCATGTACACAAAGCGAAAACAACTTGCCACAATTAAAGATCAATTAATAAAAACACAGGCAACTCGACCAGAGGAGCAAGTATTCTTTTCAACGCCCACCCATGATTATACATTGGATGGAAATGGAGAATTATTAGAAACCAAGAATTTAAACAGTAACCGTCAAACAGGCTGGTGGACAACAAAATTGTAATTTAAACCAAAAATGGTACCGGGCTTATTCCATCCCAGTACCATTTTTTTAGCGTTTAGCAATTTCTTGTTGTAATAATTTATTAACCATTGGTGGGTTAGCTTGACCTTTTGTTGCTTTCATAATTTGACCAACTAAGAAGCCAATTGCACGATCCTTACCATTTTTAAAGTCTTCAATTGATTGTGCATTGTTATCTAGAACTTCTGTAACAATTGCTAGTAATGCACCTTCATCAGAAATTTGCACTAAGCCTTTTGCCTTCACGATTTCCTCTGCAGAGCCGCCTTTTTCTACTAATTCAGCAAATACCTTTTTAGCAATCTTTGAGGAAATTGTACCATCGGCAATTAATTTCACCATTTCAGCAAGGTTCTCTGGTGTTAGTGCTGTATCTTTTAAATCTTTTTGCTCTGCATTTAAGTAGGCAGATACATCACCCATTAACCAGTTAGCAGAAAGCTTAGCATCTGCACCATTTGTGACCATTGCCTCAAAGAAGTCAGAGATTTCTTTTGAAATTACAAGTACACCTGCATCATATGGTGTTAAGCCTAATTCCTCAACATAGCGTTTTTTACGTGCATCTGGAAGCTCTGGAATTTCAGATTTTACACGCTCTAGCCATTCGTCATCAATGGATAGGCGCACTAAGTCTGGCTCTGGGAAGTAACGATAATCGTCTGTTCCTTCTTTTACACGCATAAGAATAGTTTTTCCCGTTTTTTCATCAAAGCGACGAGTTTCTTGCTCAATCACGCCACCTGATAATAATACATCTGCTTGGCGTAACTCCTCATGCTCTAAGCCACGACGTACAAAGTTGAAAGAGTTCAAGTTTTTCAGCTCTGTTTTTGTACCAAATTCTTCTTGACCATAAGGACGAATTGAAATGTTCGCATCACAGCGAAGTGATCCTTCCTCCATCTTACAGTCAGATACCTCTGTATATTGGATAATGGATTTTAATTTTTCTAAGTAAGCATATGCTTCATTTGGTGTACGAATATCTGGCTCAGAAACGATTTCAACAAGAGGTGTACCTTGACGGTTAAAGTCAACTAATGAATGGTCACCAGCATGTGACAGCTTACCAGCATCTTCCTCCATATGAAGACGTGTAATACCAATACGCTTTGTATAGCCATCTACTTCAATATCAATCCAGCCATTTTTACCGATTGGTTTATCGAATTGTGAAATTTGATAAGCTTTCGGATTATCTGGATAGAAGTAGTTTTTACGATCAAATTTTGTTTCTTGCTCGATTTCCATATTTAATGCAAGTGCCGCACGCATTGCGAAATCTACTACATTTTTATTAAGTACAGGTAGCACACCTGGGTAACCTAAGTCGATTACTGTTGTATTTGTATTTGGTTCAGCACCAAAATGCGCAGGTGCTGGTGAGAAGATTTTTGAGTTTGTTTTTAACTCAACATGTACTTCTAAACCAATAACTGTTTCAAAATTCATGTTATTTTCCCTCCCAAATTTGAGGAACTTGTTTATGGAACGCTGTTGCTTGTTCAAAAGCATGCGCTACACGGTAAATTGTTGCTTCATCAAAATATTTACCGATAATTTGTAAGCCTAGTGGTAGACCGTTTTCAAAGCCACATGGAATTGAAATGGCAGGTACGCCCGCTAAGTTCATCGGGATTGTTAAAATATCGTTCGCATACATTGTCATCGGATCATCAACGTTTTCACCAATTTTAAATGCAGGTGTTGGCGATGTAGGTCCAATGATGACATCAAAGTCTTCAAATACTTTGTCATAATCAGCTTTAATTAACGTACGTGCTTGTTGAGCCTTTTTGTAATAAGCATCATATGTCCCTGCACTTAATGAGTAAGTACCAAGCATAATACGACGTTTTACTTCATCCCCAAAGCCTTGTGCACGTGTTTCTTTATAAAGGTCCATTAAATTAGTAACGTTTTCTGCACGGAAACCATAACGAATACCATCGAAACGAGAAAGATTAGAAGATGCTTCAGAAGAAGAAAGGATATAGTATGCTGCAAGTGCATATTTTGAATGTGGTAGTGATACCTCTTCTACTGTTGCACCTAAGCCTTTTAGTACCTCTAATGCCTCTAGCACTGACTGACGTGCTGCTTCACCAACACCTTCACCAAGGAATTCCTTTGGCACAGCGATTCGTAAGCCTTTCACATCACCAGTAAGCGCTGCTGCATAATTTGGCACCTCTACATTTGCAGAAGTAGAATCATTTGGGTCTAAGCCTGCAATTGCTTCAAGTAAAAGGGCATTATCTTCAACATTGCGTGTAATTGGCCCGATTTGGTCTAAAGAAGATGCAAAGGCAACTAGACCAAAGCGAGATACACGACCATATGTAGGTTTCATCCCTACAACCCCACAGTAAGCGGCTGGTTGACGGATTGAACCACCTGTATCTGAACCAAGAGAGAATGGTACTTCGCCTGCTGCTACTGCTGCTGCAGATGCACCGGAAGAACCCCCTGGTACGTGGTTTAAATTCCAAGGATTTTTTGTTGTTTTATAGTATGAGTTTTCATTAGAAGAGCCCATTGCAAACTCGTCCATGTTGAGCTTACCAATTGTCACCATGCCTGCTTCACGTAGCTTGTTGACAACAGTAGCATCATAAATGGGCATAAAGCCTTCAAGAATTTTAGAGGCACAAGTTGTTTCTAAGCCTTCTGTTACAATATTGTCCTTTACACCGATTGGAAGACCGAAAAGTGGTCCGCGCTCTTCAAATGGTACTTGATCCATTTCAGCAGCTTGTGCCGTTGCTTTTTCTTCGTTTAAAGCGAGGAATGCTTGTACATCGCCATCAAGCTTTGCAATACGCTCGTAGGCTTCTTTTGTTAAATCAGCGATTGATAAATTACCTGCTTTAATATCAGCTTGTAATTCCTTAGCTGAACGTTCAAATAACGTCATGAGGAATCCTCCTATGTTTTAGTATTACATGATAGGTGGTACTTTTACTTGACCATCTTCTTGTTCTTTTACATTTAACATCATTACTTCGCGATCTAAACCTTTGACTGCTACATCTTCACGCATAACATTGACCAATGGTAAAACATGTGTTGTTGGTTCAACATTTGTAGTATCTAGCTCGTTTAATTGCTCTGCAAAGTCAGTAATTTTTCCAAGCTGTTCTGCAAACTTTTCTGCCTCTTCCTCTGTAATTGCAAGACGCGCTAAATTTGCTACATGCTTTACTTCTTCTTTTGTTAATTTAGCCATTTTTCACACCTCCAAATACTTACTCAATTCATTGTTTTTATTGATAACAATAGGGTTGAATAAAGTTAACCATGCAAATAATCATAACATTTTTCCTATTAAAAATCACAACTTTCAGCAAAAATATAGAAACTTTCACCACTATGACAAAGTGTTATTATATTTGTTTTTCCTAAAAATATAGCCAGCACAAAGGCTGACTATTATTAATCATACACATGCACATATGGGTCCGTATCACTCGCTTTTTTAATAATTAATGCCTCAGGACCGTTGACTGAAGTAATGCTCACTTCAACATGAATATTATTAAATTGATTGATTAAACTACTTGTCAAATATTGTGTGAAGCCGATAATTTCTGCTTTACCAAAAAATTGAATAGGAATTTCGATGGTAAGCTTTTGGATTTCTTTATCGCGATAAAAGCCTGTGCCGATAACGCTCGTATAATTTGAGAAATATTTATCAACATCTTGCTTAAAGATTTTGAAGTTTCTGCTCACATCTCGATAAACATCCTGGGAATCATCTGTTGGGAATAATACATAATTTTCATCAATCGTCTCCCAGCCAGCGATGTCATTTTGACCAGCCTTCGCTACACCATAGCTAAAATAGGATCCCGGAATAATGGCATTACGTGCTTGTTGTTTAAACAAACCAACAACAATTGGAATATCCTTTAGCTCATCACGTGCACGTAATCGCGTAACAATTTCAGCCGCCATTTTTTTACCTTGTTCCACAAGCTCAGCCTCTGAAATCGGTTCCTCATAATATTCCCCATACTGCTCTTTTTGATAGTAATAAATTGAATTTAAAGCAAGACCGATTGAAACCCCGCCTAATTTAACTTTATTATCATCTGTTTTTGTTAAATAATTTTGCTCTACAATATGTGCTAAGTACACAGGAGCCTTTGTCGCTCGCTCTTCAGCTGTCATCGTTTCTGTTGTTGGCGGGTTTAAGCCTGTTTCTACTTGCGAGCTACGTGCTAGCCAGTCCTTCACTGTATCTTCAGCTAAATATTGCCCTTCTTGGAAGTAATAATTTTCAGTGTCAAACTCCTTTTGCGAAAGGCGCATTAAGCCTTCTTCTACTTCCTTCATATCATACTTTGTATAAATATTTGATACAACAAGCCCTCTACTTGCACTCTCTTTATAAGGAATCAATGTTTTGTAATAGGATTCATCAATTTGTATGCTTGGAATAATTGTTGTTTCAGCTTTTTCTTTTTCCTGTGTTTCCTGCGTAAGCTCTGTTCCCCCACCGTTAGAGGGCACACAGCCGACTAACATTGCAGCTGCTACAATTGCTGGAATGAGTCGAAAAGACTTCATTATTTAATGCTCCTTTACGAATAATCAATTTTAAAGCTGTTAAATAAGACTAAGTTGCTCAATTAAGGTTTCCTCGTTCCAAATGTCAATGCCTAATTGCTCAGCCTTTGTTAGCTTAGAGCCTGCGTCCGCACCCGCGATCACAAGATCTGTTTTTTTGCTAACACTGCCTGTCACAGTACCACCTAACTCTTCTATTTTCGCCTTTGCTTCGTTACGTGTCAATTGCTCAAGTTTACCAGTTAAGACAATTGTTTTACCTGCAAAAGGATTGTCACCGATTACAGCCTCTACTTTCTTCCCTTTATAAGTCATATTAACGCCTACCTCAGCAAGGCGTTCAATCACTGCACGAGCATCTTCATTTGCAAAGTATTCAACAAGAGATGAAGCCATTTTATCGCCAATCTCATGAATTGCTACTAGTTCTTCCTCTGTAGCCGCCATTAATGCCTCCATTGAACCAAATTGCTCTGATACAATCTTTGCTGCCTTTTCTCCAACATGTCGAATACCTAAGCCGATTAATAATCGCTCCATCGAATTTTCTTTCGAAGCCTGAATCGCATTGACTAAATTTGTTGCTGATTTTTCGCCCATTCGTTCTAATTCAACAAGCTGTTCAACTGTTAAATGATATAAATCAGATACATCATGAATTAAATCTGCACGCAATAATTGTTCAACTACTTTATCCCCTAAACCATCAATATTCATGGCATTACGTGAAACAAAATATTTAATGCTTTCTGCAATTTGTGCAAAGCAGGCAGGATTTACACAGCGTAGTGCAACTTCCCCTTCAATACGAATAAGCTCACTATCACATACGGGGCAGTTTTTTTGCATTACATATGGCACAGAATCTGCAGGACGCTGCTCCAGTAGTACACCTACAACCTGTGGAATAATATCGCCTGCTTTTCTAATAATCACTGTATCTCCAAGGCGAATATCCTTATCGCGAATTAAATCTTCATTGTGTAATGATGCACGCTGGACAGTTGTTCCCGCTACTTGCACTGGTGCTAAGATAGCAGTTGGGGTCACAACGCCTGTACGTCCTACTGTTAAATCAATATCTAGCAATGTTGTGATAACTTCCTCCGCAGGAAATTTATAAGCAATTGCCCAGCGCGGGCTTTTGGCTGTATAGCCTAGCTCATCCTGCTGTGCGTAGCGGTCAACCTTAATGACAATACCATCAATTTCATAGGCTAAATTTAGACGATTTTCTGTCCAATGCTCAATAAAAGCCATTACCTCTTCAATTGTTGTACAGCGTTGACGCTCTTTGTTGGAAGGGAATCCCAAGCTCTCTAAATAGTCTAGCATTTCTGCATGTCCATCAATACCATATGCCTCTCCATCGCCACCAATTGCATAAATAAAGGTTGATAATTGACGGCTTGCTGCAATTTTAGGGTCTAGCTGACGCAATGAACCCGCAGCAGCATTACGTGGGTTCGCAAACAGCTCCTCACCGTTTTCTGCACGCTGTTCATTTAATTTTTCAAAGGATTTTTTCGGCATATAGGCTTCGCCGCGTACTTCAATTGTAATAGGCTCCTTTAAGCGCAGCGGTATTGCTCGAATTGTCTTTAAATTAGCTGTAATATCTTCACCTACAACACCATCGCCTCGTGTTGACCCTTGTACAAATACGCCGTTTTCATATTTCAATGAAATAGCAAGACCATCTATTTTCAACTCACATACATAAGAGAAATGATCACCAATTGCCTGTCGAACTCTGCGGTCAAACTCCCGTAAATCCGCTTCATTAAAGGCATTTGATAAACTAAGCATCGGGTAATCATGCGTTACCTTTTTAAAGCCCTCTACCACTGCCCCACCAACACGCTGTGTCGGTGAGTCAGGGTAGATTAGTGAAGGGTTTGCTTCTTCTAATGCAATAAGCTCCTGCATTAATTGATCATAAACACTATCAGCTACAACAGGCTTATCCAATACATAATAGGCATGTCCATACTCATGCAATAATTGATTTAACTCCGCTATACGTTGTTCAATTTCGTTCATGTAAGTTCCTCCGCTTACGCTTTTTCAATCGGTGCAAATTGAGCTAATAATCGCTTAATGCCCACTGGTTGTGGAAAAGCGATATCCAGCTCTGTACTATCACCTTCACCTTTTACACTAACAACCATACCTGTTCCCCATTTTTTATGAATCGCCTTATCGCCAGCCTTCCAGCCAAACTGGTCACCACCTGTTGCTTGTAAGCGTGCTGTTGCAGGCTGTGTTTGCTGAACGGCTCCAAGTGTCCGCCTTTGAGAGCCACCCGTTGAACGATTGCTTGCTGCAAATGGTGTTGTTGCTTTTGTAGCTGCCTTTGAAATTGGCTCTAAAATATCCTCGGAAATTTCCTGTAAAAATCGTGAGGCATTATTATAGCTTGAACGTCCAAAAATCGTGCGGCTTTGTGCGCATGTTAAATATAAACGCTCCTCTGCTCGCGTCACGCCCACATACATCAAGCGACGCTCCTCTTCCATTTCATCTGGATCATCAAGGGAGCGTGAATGTGGGAAAATATTTTCCTCCATACCAATAATAAAAACAATCGGGAACTCTAAGCCTTTAGCAGCATGCATTGTCATCAAAATAATATTGCCTTTCGATGCATCCTCTTTATCGAGCGCATCAATATCAGCAATTAATGCTAAATCAGTTAAAAAGGCGATTAAGCTTTTATCATCACTACGCTCCTCAAATGCCTTTGTAACAGATAAGAACTCTTCAATATTTTCTAAACGACTTTCAGCTTCAATCGTTTTTTCATTTTGCAGCATTGCACGATAGCCTGATTGCTCAATTACTTGCTCAACAATTTCAGTAACCGATAAATAATTTTGCATCTCTGTAAAGCCTTTAATCATTGTATAAAATTGCTCTGCTGAATTGGCAGCTTTTCCTGATAAGCCCATAAATACAAGATCATTCATTGCATCAAAAATAGAGCGATCTTGCTCAATTGCATAGCGCGCCATTTTTTCAAAGGATGTAGCACCAATACTACGCTTTGGCTCATTAATAATACGTGCCAGTGATAAATCATCATCATTGTTGGCAATAAGACGTAAATACGCAAGCAAGTCCTTAATTTCTTTGCGATCATAGAACTTTGTGCCGCCTACAATTTGATAGGCCATATTGGACTTTACCAGCATTTCCTCCATTACACGAGATTGAGCATTTGTACGATATAAAATAGCAAAGTCATCAAATGAACGATTTTCTTTTTTGATCAATTGCTGGATTGTTTGGACAACAAATTGTGCTTCTTCTTGCTCATTATAAGCTTTATATAAGACAATTTTTTCACCCTCAGCATTTTCTGTGTGCAGCTCTTTTGGATAGCGTGTTGTATTATTTTGAATGACGTCATTAGCTGCTTGCAGGATGCGCTTTGTTGAACGATAATTTTGCTCAAGCATAATTACTGTTGCGTCAGGATAATCCTTTTCAAACGATAAAATATTGCCAATATCTGCGCCACGCCAACGATAAATAGATTGGTCAGAATCCCCCACAACACAAATATTTTTAAACTTCTTCGCTAATAGCTGCACAAGTAAATACTGGGATTTATTGGTATCTTGATATTCATCGACATGAATATATTGAAATTTATTTTGATAATATTCAAGCACTTCAGGTACACGTTTAAACAACGTAATCGTCGTCATAATCAAATCATCAAAATCTAGGGATTGGTTGCGGCGTAATCTTTTCTCATAGCCTTGATAGACACGTGCTACTGTTTGCTCATATGGATTGCTGGCATTGATTTTTCCCGCATAGTCCTCTGCTGTTATGCATTCGTTTTTAGCTCCACTGATGGCATTTAAAATAGCGCGTGGTTCATAACGCTTAGGATCAATATTTTCTTCCTTCATTACATTTTTTATCACCGATAGCTGATCAGTAGAATCTAAGATCGAAAAATTACGAGAAATACCGAGTTGATCAATATTGCGACGCAAAATTCTTACACACATTGAGTGAAACGTAGACACCCACATACTATCGCCAGTACCATTACCGAGAATGCTATCAATACGTTCACGCATCTCACGTGCCGCCTTATTTGTGAAGGTAATCGCTAAAATTTTAGATGGATATACTTCCTTTTCTATCACTAAATAAGCAATGCGATGTGTTAATACACGCGTTTTGCCTGAGCCAGCACCCGCCATAATGAGCAATGGTCCTTCTGTTGTTTTAACCGCCCTCTCCTGCTCCGGGTTCATACCTGCTAATAAATTTTTGGTTAACTGCTCCATTTCCTTCTACCACCTCACAAACATTTGTTCTTAAAATTATAACGTATTTTTCACAGCTTTTACAGTTGCCAGTGCAGCTTTTATATCCTCATAAATAATATTGCCAACAATTATTGTATCTGCAAATTGTGCCATTTCTGCTGCTTGCTTTGCAGATGTAATACCTCCACCATAAAATAGCTTTGTCTGCTTTAATTCTTGCTTCACGGCACTTACAATTTCGAGATCGCCATACATGCCGCTGTACTCTAGATAAAATACAGGTAGCTTAAAGAAATTTTCTGCCAGCCGTGCATAGGCTACTACATCGTCAATCGTTAAATCTGTCTTTGCACCAGTTACTTGCGCTACTTTGCAATTTGGATTTAAAATGCAATATCCCTCTGCAACTAACTCCTCCCATACCATAATATCTCCGTACTCTTTAATCGCCTTATGATGTAAATTTTTAATCCATGTTGGATCATCGCTATTTAATACAGTCGGAATAAAATAATAGTCATAACCTGGTGTAACAGCATCAATTGTGGAAATTTCAAGTGCTATCGGTACTTCAAAGCGTCTTACACGAACAAGTAAATCTAATACACCATCTAATGTCACATGATCAGTTCCTCCAACTACAATAACATCTGTGCCAGATTCGCAAATTTTTTCAAGATGTTCATTTGAAATCTCCTTTGCTGGGTCTAGCTTGAACACATGTTTCCATTCTAAATAATCCATCTATTGCCCACCTATCATTTTCGATTTATCGTAGTTCAGCAAAGTACATTCACTGAAGCCCCTCGTATGTCACAGATTTTTTCGAGCACTCGAAAAAATCTAGACGCAGTTACGCTGGAGCATAATTGATTCGCTTACAAGTATAGCTTATGATTCCCAACAAAAAAATGAAAAAGACTAGGTAGAAACTCTACCCAGCCTCTTCTCAACTATTCTTTTGGTGCTTGAAATGGCTTTTCATCAGGATACAAACGACCAAGCATTTCATCATATGTATCATTTCCATAATCAAAGCAACGACGTACCCTTGAAATAGTTGCTGTACTTGCACCTGTTTCCTTTTTAATGGATTCATAGGTTTTCTTTAAACGTAGTAAATGTGCAACCTCAAAACGTTGTGCCAACAATTGAATTTCGCTAATTGTACATAAATCATCAAAAAACTTATAACATTCTTCGATATCTCTCAGCTCTAACACAGCTTTAAATAATTGATCTGTTTGATGCCCTCGAATTTTTTCGATTTGCATGCAGGTTTCCTCCTTCTAAGACTGCGTTTTCACCATTGCTTGTAACCCTGGTGAAGTTGGCACAAAATGAATCCATGACTTACCTGGTACGAGCTTTACTGGCTCTCCAGATTGTTCTACAGCCATTGGTATGCCATCAACATTAGCCCATTTGACTTCTCTTAAATAGCCATTTTGAAATACATACGCATTTCCACCAGAAGTTAAATCAACTGCTTGACGACCAACATTATCGAGTGTTCGATGATTCATTTCAAAAAATAGAACATTTGATAATGAAAGTGTTTCGCCTGTTAACATATCTATTGTGTCCACGCCCGCCGATTGTCGTTTATATTGATTACTTTGATGATCATACACATACGAATTATGGAAATCATTACTGTTTCCATAATAAATATCAACTTGACTTGTTTCAATGCCTATTTTACCACGTTCATCAGATTCATAAAAAGCCTGAAGCACTTTTTTACTGTAATTCATTGAAGCGTCTACCATTTCAGCACCTTTTAGTATATTTTCAAATGATATATAAGAATTGTGTGGAGCAACACGATCATTTGAGCGCTTAAAAAGTGTGCCATCATGAGCCATACCATTGATATTATCGACCACATGGTTTTCTAGCATCGACTTTGCCTCTGGGCTATAACCATGTGCGACATAAAAAGCATCATACCCTTTTGCAATATCAATAAAATAAGAGCGGGCACTACGCACTGGCCCCACATTCTGAGGTAGTTCACTTTGATAAATGGCTAAAAAGCGTGTTACATCACCTTCTGCTAACATTTCATAAATCATATCTGCAGCAGCCAAGCCTGATTGTGGACGGGCTACTGGATGATTATTAATCGTCACGATAATCGGTCGCTGTGTAACCTCTTGCTGCAGAGCTTCGCCTGTAAGCGGTGCAGTAAATGCTTGCTGTTGCACAGGCTCCTCAGCTATTGGTTGCTCATCTATCACATCTTGATTATCGTCTTCTTTGACCTGTTGCGAGTCTTTGGCACAGCCACCAAGCACTAATATACTAAATGCCATTGCTATCCATATTTTTTTTGCTTTCAACACAAATATACCTCTCCCTTAAGCAATTACCTATCCCTTTAATTGTGTACATAATGGTTATTTTTATAAACTAGCGCATAACCGCTGGTAATAATAATTTATTTTTCATTACATCAAAAATACCTTTAGGCGTGATACGAATGTATGGTAAATGTGTAGATTGCAAGAATAATAAAGTGTAAATTGCATCTCCTAATTGATAGCCTCGCTCTGCTAAAGCTTGTTTTAAAGCCTTTTCTTTCTCCATTAATGACTCAACACTTCCATTATACAGTAGTCCGCCAATCGTTAATGGAATAGTGGCAATCACTTCTCCCTTCTCCACTAACACAATGCCACCTTGCATCGCCTTCATCTCTTCAAAGGCTTTCATCATATCTTCTTTATTTTTTCCAATCAATATAATATCACCTGTATTGGAGTAAGAGGAGGCAAATCCTTGGACATTTGTAGCAAAGCCTTTAATCATCGTATTTACATGCCAACTGCCCTGTCGATTAATTAACATTAAATAGCACTCATCATGATTAGCGAGCTGTCCCTCTCTAGTAATAAGCGAATTATAAGGCTTTGTAATGACATCATTGACTAACTCAATTCCAAATGGCATTGAAAACTGGAAGTCCTGTGAATCGAGCGAAAAATCTAATGAAAATGGTGGGATAGCCGTATAATCAGCATCCCCCAGATTATACACACGCTTACCATCACGCTTCAGCCATACACCCTTTGATAAAACACTTTCTGGCACAGGTTGATACTCATCTTGTAATATATTTAAAGAAGCAAAGCGACCTGTTGCGATAAAGCCATGTAAATTAGATATATTATAATAGCGCGCAATATTGTAAGAAGCCATTTGATAGGCATCTATTGGTGCCACTCCTGCATCTAAAGCTACTTGAATGCATTTGTCCATCACACCATCCTCATGGAATGAAGGCGTTGAGCCATCTGTTGTCATCATTAAATGATCAAAAATAGGCAATTGTTTATCTACGATACCTTTTAGTAAATGCGGTAAGTCTGGGCGAATCGACGAATGGCGCAATGTAACAGCATAGCCTTGCATAATACGACGTTCTACTTCTTCCACTGTCATCGCCTCATGGTCGCCATCTGCACCAAGTAACTTCATACGTGCTAATGTTCTTTCAGATGCCCCAGGGAAATGCCCTTCAATCTTTTTCCCTAACACCTTTGCCATCTGCATGCGATAGAGCATTTGATCATCACCATGCAATAGCTTAGGCCAGCCTGTCAGCTCTCCTCCTAATAACACATCACTACGTCCTAGCCATTCAAGAATAGACGTATTGGAGAAAATCTCCTCCTCCTGCTCCATTTCTGTTTGTGAATCAAAACGTGCCCACCAATAAAATGAAAAAGGTAGCTTTTTTAAATGATCCAATATTGAAAACGCTTTCTTATTTGTTAAAGATAAAACAAAACTTAAATTATCAGAAATAAATGCCGTTGTTCCAAGCTGTCCACAAAAATCAGCAAATGATTGTGGGTGATATAGCTGGAATGGATGTACATGTGGCTCAATATAGCCTGGTACAATTGTTTTATCTGTACAATCTACTATTTCTGTTCCCTCTACTAATGGAGGCATTCTGTCACCAGCATAAACAATTCGATCCCCTAAAATCCAAATATTACCTACTATCCATTGTTTCAACATACTATGTAAATATCGTGCATTTTGTAATACAATATCTGGCGCTTTTTTACCATCAATTACTGCTAATTGCTGGCGTATTTTTGTTATCCTCCAAAGCGGTTCCACACTATTTGCTCCTTCCTAAATTGCGTAATTTTTCATTGTGTAAATTTAATTTGACATCACATACTATTACTGCATAATCACATGTTTTCATAAAAATTTGTGCTTTATGCAATCATCTTGTTTCAATCGTAACACAGCACTTTCATAAAGCAAAGTGCACCTCGCTTATTTTTTCCACAATGACTAAAGGAGGAAATATTATGATGCAACAAACGAATTTAAGCGAAAAAAATGCATTTTGCCGCTTTGCCATGGGGACAAGCCTAACAGCATTTGGTATCGCTAAAGTGTCACGAAATCCTGATTGTACAAGAGGTCGATTAATGATTGCATTAGGTGCTATGAAAATGGCTGAGGGGCTCTTTAAATACTGCCCAACAAAGGCAATTTTAAGCTCCAATATGCAAAATGCCATGAACAGCTCTATGCAAAGTATGTTCAATGGACAAAATTCTATGTCCTCTGAACAGATTAATCAGCTCATGAAGGATTTCTCCTCGGCTATTGCTGGTAACTCATCCAACGCACAAACAACTGCTGCAAAAGAAGGTAACACCAGCACTTCAACACAAAATTCCTCAAACAGTAGCAATTCATCAACGAATAAAGCTCAAAATCCTTCTTAAGTCAAAAGAGAGCCGTCCCAATCCATTTTTGGGACGGCTCTTACCTCTTACGTTTGAAATACAAATAAGTTTCACTACATTATTCAAAACTTTTTCTTGTGCTACTTAAATGTACGCCAGCCAATATCTTTACGGAAGAAGAAATGCTGCCATTCTTCTGTTGCAAGCCCTGCATAAACTTTTTCTTGTGCTTCTTTTAATGTAGCTGCCTTTGCGCCTACTAGCAATACACGGCCACCATTACCAACAAATTGACCATCTACTAATTTTGTCCCTGCATGAAATACAGCATATGATGTTGAAAGTGCTTCAAGACTTGGTAATGCATGTCCTTTTTCCACATCACCAGGATAACCCTCTGCTGCAATAACAACACCTAGCATCGTCTCGTCTGACCATTGTAAATCAAATGGCTGCTCATCCATTAAAGCTGTCATAAATGCGCCAAAATCAGATACCATGCGTGGTAATACAACCTGTGTTTCTGGATCGCCAAAGCGAGCATTAAATTCAATTACCTTTGGACCATTTTGCGTTAAAATAAGCCCTGCATATAAAATACCTGTGAAGGACACACCATCTGCCTCCATACCATTTACAGTAGGCTCTACAATTGTTTGATATGCATGTTCAACTACCTCTTGTGCAATTTGTGGTACTGGTGAATAAGCGCCCATCCCACCAGTATTTGGCCCTTTATCGCCATCATAAGCACGTTTATGATCCTGTGCAATAACCATTGGATAAATTTGACCTTTATGGACAAATGACATAAAGGAGAATTCTTCTCCATCTAAAAACTCTTCAATGACAACACGTGATGATGACTCACCAAAGCGCTGGTTGCCAATCATATCCTGCACAGCATCAATCGCTTCTTGCTCTGTCATCGCCACCACAACACCCTTACCTGCTGCTAGACCATCTGCCTTAATAACGATTGGTGCTCCCTGCTTCTTAATATAAGCAATCGCCTGCTCTGCTTCTGTAAATGTTTCGTGTGCAGCTGTCGGGATATTATATTTATTCATCACTTCTTTTGCATAGGATTTACTGCTTTCAATTTGTGCCGCTGCCTTTGTTGGACCAAAGATGCGTAAGCCACGCTCTACAAAGAAATCAACAATGCCTGCTGCAAGCGGCTGTTCAGGACCGACAAATGTTAAATCAATACTATTTTCCTTGGCAAACTGTGCAAGACCAGCAAAGTCCATTGTATCAATGTGAACAACCTCTGCATCATTGCGCATTCCATCATTGCCTGGTGCTACAAATACTTTGCTGACGGATGGCGAAATACTAAATTGTTTAGCGATTGCATGCTCACGACCGCCACTTCCAATTACTAATACATTCATTTTTAAAAATCCTCCTCTGTGTACATAAGACCAAGATGCTTTATCTTGGTTCAGTATTTATCCTTCTTTAAGATAGAGGTAGCTGTCTAGTTTCCTCTTTGTTCAACAAATAGCTAAACATCCACTGAACCAAGATAAAGGCACCGGCGGATGTCACAGATTTTGAAAAGGAGTTTTTCGAGCACACTCGAAAAAAATCTGGACACATTGTTTATCTGCGTGAAAGCAAAGCGTCAGCAGTTATGCTGAGGCATAATTGATCCACTATCTCGGTCTATACCTTGCTATTTTAATGTTTGAAATGACGTACGCCTGTAAATACCATAGCAATGCCATATTCATTTGCTTTATCAATCGAATCTTGGTCTTTTATTGAGCCGCCTGGCTGAATAATTGCTGTAATGCCTGCTGCCGCTGCTGCCTCAACCGTATCGCTCATTGGGAAAAAGGCATCTGATGCAAGTGCAGCTCCTTGTGCTTTTTCTCCAGCTTGCTCAAAGGCAATTTTAGCTGCACCTACACGGTTCATTTGCCCTGCACCTACACCAAGCGTCATATGAGCATCTGTCACAACAATGGCATTTGATTTCACATGTTTGACAACAGACCAACCAAGCTTTAAGGCTTCCCATTCCTCTTCTGTTGGTTCACGATCTGTTACCACTTGAATCTCTGCATCACCAAAGCCATAACAATCTGGCTCTTGTACTAACAGGCCACCTTCCACAGAAACAACATTAAATTGATCTTGCTTTGCTTGTTCAAATGGAATTGTTAATAAACGAATATTTTTCTTTTGTGTTAAAATATCTAGTGCTTCTTGTGAGAAAGCAGGCGCAATAATAATTTCTAGGAAAATATGGCTTAGCTTTTCTGCTGTTGCCGCATCTACCTCACGATTTAGTGCAATAATGCCACCAAAAATAGATGTTGGATCCGCTTCATATGCTTTATCAAACGCTGCCCCGAGTGTATCTCCTGTGCCAACACCACAAGGATTCATATGCTTTACGGCTACCGCTGCTGGCATATCAAATTCCTTGACGATTTGCAATGCTGCATTGCCATCCTGAATATTATTATAGGATAATTCCTTACCATGTAGCTGTGTAGCATAAGCCAATGAAAAGTCAGAGCCAAGACGTTTTTGGTAAAATGCTGCTTGCTGATGTGGGTTTTCACCATAGCGTAAGTTTTGTTTTAATTCATATGTTAATGTTAAGCTCTCTGGAAACTCTTCTTCTGTTAAATAATTAGAGATATAAGAATCATAAGCGGCTGTGTGACGGAAAACTTTCGCAGCTAATTTACGACGTGTTTCTATAGTTGTTGCACCATTAGCTTTTAGTTCCTCTAATACATTTGCATAGTCATTGCTATCTACGATAACCGTTACATACTGATGGTTTTTTGCAGCAGAACGTAACATTGTTGGGCCACCGATATCGATGTTTTCAATCGCATCCTCCCAAGTTACATTAGGCTTTGAAATTGTTTCAACAAATGGATATAAGTTGACACAAACAATTTCAATTGGTTCAATACCATGCTCATTCATTTGTGCTTGATGGGAAGCATCGTCAAACTTTCCTAATAGACCACCATGAATCATTGGATTTAATGTTTTCACGCGACCATCTAAAATTTCAGGAAATCTCGTTACTTCATCGACAGCTGTTACAGCTACAGCATTATCCTGTAACATTTTTTTTGTACCGCCAGTTGATAAAATTTCATAACCTAATGCTACTAATTCCTTTGCAAATTCTAAAATACCATCTTTATTGGAAACACTAATTAATGCACGTTTTGTCACAACAATATCCTCCTAATTTTTATCGTGTTGACCACGAAGTAACTTGCTAGATTGGTAGAGTTAGGTCTTGTTGGTAAGAAGGTACTTGACCTAACCCCTTTGATGTATCTTAGTTCAAGCTTTTTGAGCACACTCAAAAACATTGCTTACTGTAATAATTGCTGCAAAGCCTTTGTATACAATAAATGCTCTTGCTTATGAATCTCTGCCTCTGTTGCTTCACGATTTCCTTCAATAACTGGTACAGCAACCTGTGCAATAATGGGACCTGTATCCATTCCCTCATCTACAAAATGCACAGTCACACCCGTTACCTTTACACCATGATTCATTGCCTGACCAATGGCATCTTTCCCGGGAAAAGCTGGCAATAAAGAGGGATGAATATTGACAATGCGCTGTGGATATGCCGCTAATAGTACATCACTAATTAAACGCATATACCCTGCAAGCACAATCCATTTCACATCATATTTATGTAAAACCTCAATAATAGCTGTTTCATAGGCTGCTTTTGATGCAAATTCTTTTGGATTTAATGCAAGTACAGGAATGCCAAAATGATCAGCACGTGTGACAACAAATGCTCCCGGTTTATCTGTCACAACAAGCTCAATTTTTGCATGTAGTTCACCACGCTCAATAGCCTCTTGAATCGCTTGAAAATTACTGCCGCTGCCTGACGCAAACACGGCGATTTTTGTCGGTGCAGTCATTACACTAAACTCCCATCATGTGAACCGTTAAAGATAACGCCATCACCCTTTACAACGCGACCAATTGTATACGCCTTTTCACCATTTGCCTCTACTGCCGCAATTACCTTTTCAGCTTCCTCTGCTGCAACAGCAATGACAAAGCCAATCCCCATATTAAAAACATTATATAAATCTTTATCTGCTAATTGACCTTTATCTTTTAAAAGCTCAAAAATACGCAAAACTGGCCATGAGCCTAAATCAATTTCAGTTGCTAAGCCTTCTGGCATCATACGTGGTAGATTTTCATAGAAGCCGCCACCTGTAACATGTGCACAGCCATGAACTTCGGCTGCCTTTAAAGCCGCTAATACTGGCTTAGCATATAGCTTTGTTGGCACGAGAAGCGCCTCACCGATTGGGCCTAAATCTTCGTAGCCTTCGACAATAGCATCCACCGCATATTGCTGATCTGCAAAAACAATTTTACGGACTAACGAATAACCATTTGAATGCACACCGCTTGATGCAATACCAATAAGCACATCGCCTTCGACAATATTTTCACCTGTAATAATGGCAGACTTTTCGCAAGCGCCTACTGCAAAGCCAGCTAAATCATATTCATCTTCCTCATAAAGCCCCGGCATTTCTGCCGTTTCACCGCCGATTAATGCAGCTCCTGATTGGACACAGCCATCTGCAACACCTTTAACAATTTGCTCAATTTTTGCAGGCTCTGCTTTCCCAAGTGCTACATAATCTAAAAAGTATAGCGGCTCTGCTCCTTGCGCTACAATATCATTGACACACATGGCTACACAGTCCACGCCAATTGTATCGTGCTTATCCACCATAAATGCTAGCTTTAGCTTTGTCCCAACACCATCTGTCCCTGAAATAAGAACAGGTTCTTGAAGATTTAGTTCTGACAAGTCAAACATACCACCAAAGCCACCAAATGCTCCCATCACACCTAGACGGTTTGTACGTTCAACATGAGATTTCATTCGTTTCACGGCTTCATAGCCTGCTTCAATATTTACACCTGCTTGTTCATATGCTTTTGACACGCAGAGTTCCTCCTTATTATCCAAATCGCCCTCATTCTAGAGGTGGTATTGTTTTCTTAACGTAATAGTTCTTTTTCATGTGGTAAGATGGTATCCGGGAAAATCTCTGTTGGATATTTGCCTGTAAAACATGCTAGACATAGTCCACGGTTGTCATCTTCATATGGTCGTGCAATTGTTTCTACCATTCCCTCAGTAGAAAGGAATGTTAGAGAATCTGCACCAATTGCTTCACGAATTTCATCTACATTATGACTGGATGCAATCAGCTCTTCATGTGTAGAGGTATCAATGCCATAATAGCAAGGGTTTGTCATCGGTGGTGAAGAAATCACAACATGCACCTCTGCCGCACCTGCATCCTTTAGCATTTTGACAATACGACGTGATGTTGTACCACGTACAATGGAATCGTCCACCATTATTACACGTTTACCCTTTACAACTTGAACAACTGGGGACAGCTTCATTTTCACACCACGTTCACGTAGCTCCTGTGTCGGCTGAATAAAGGTACGACCAACATAACGGTTTTTAATAAGACCTAGCTCATAAGGAATGCCACTTTCCTCTGCAAAGCCAATTGCAGCAGAAATGCTTGAATCAGGCACACCTGTTACAACATCTGCCTCGATATGTGCACATTCACGCGCAAGCTGTTTACCCATACGTTTACGTGCCATATGAACATTAATACCATCAATATCTGAATCAGGACGTGCTAAATAAACATATTCCATTGCACACATAGCACGCTTGTCCATATCTGTAAAGCGGTCAGATTTAACACCTTCATCATTAATAATTAATAGCTCACCTGGCTCCACAGAGCGAACAAACTCTGCACCAATTAAATCAAATGCGCAAGTTTCAGAAGCTACCACCCAGCCATCTCCTAGCTTGCCAAGAGATAATGGGCGTAAACCATATGGGTCACGTGCAACAAGCATTTCATCCTTTGTCATAATTAAGAAAGAATAGGCACCTTTTAATAAAGATAGGGCATTTTTCACCTTCGCACGGAATGGTGAATGCGAGCTTTTCTTAATAAGATGCGCCAACACTTCTGTATCAGAGCTTGAATGGAAAATACTACCTTGACGCTCTAAATACTGCTTTAAATGCGTCGCATTGACTAAGTTACCGTTATGAGCAATGGAAAGGCTACCAGTTGAAGAATGAAATAATAATGGTTGGACATTTTCAATGCCACCACCACCAGCAGTTGTATAACGAACATGGGCAATAGCTGCTTTGCCGTCCACTGCTTTTAATTTATCTTCATTAAAAACATCATTCACTAATCCTTCGCCTTTCACTGCACGAAGGTGCTGTCCGTCAGAAACAACGATACCAGCGCCTTCTTGTCCACGGTGTTGAAGAGCATGAAGCCCATAGTAGCTAAGGTGTGCTGGATTTGGGTTACCCCAAATACCAAACACCCCACATTCTTCGTTTAAGCCTCTGAGTTCAGCAAGCATGGGATTGCTCCTTTCCAATTAGAACGGAATTCCTCCACTGTACCTTCTATAAGCACACCTTTGTCTCCGCTGATTTTCACAAGTGCATCATTTGTTACGACACCAATTTTCTGTGCATCTTTTACGATTTCTACAAACGCTGCAGCATTTTCTTCTTTTACTGTTACAACAAAGCGCGATTGACTTTCACTAAATAATGCCGTTGTTGCAGAGCCTGTTAATGTTACCTCAATGCCAAGACCATTTGCATTAAATGTTGTTTCGGCAAGTGCAACAGCAAGACCGCCCTCAGCCACATCATGGGCAGATTGGATAAGCCCCGCTTTAATCGCTTTTAATAGTGCTTGCTGACGCGCAGCCTCCACCTCTAAATCAATCGCAGGTGCTTTCCCTGAAATCACACCATCGTTTAATAGCTTTTGCAGCTCTGAGCCACCAAATTCTGTATTTGTTTCACCAATGACAAATACAATATCCCCAGCAGCTTTTACTTCCTGCGTTGTTACATGGGCTAAGTCTTCAATAAGACCAACCATACCAATTGTTGGTGTTGGGTAAACCGCTTCTCCTGAGCGTTCATTATAAAGTGATACGTTCCCACCAATAACTGGCGCATTTAATGCTATACATGCAGCAGAAATACCATCAGCGGATTTTTCAATTTGCCAGAAAATTTCTGGTTTTTCTGGATTACCAAAGTTTAAGCAGTCTGTAATCGCAAGTGGCGTACCACCAGAGGCAACGATATTACGAGCTGCTTCTGCTACCGCAATCGCCCCACCCACTTCTGGGTCTAGGTAGATATAGCGAGAGTTACAGTCTGTTGTCATTGCCAAGCCCTTATTTGTGCCACGTACACGAAGTACAGCCGCATCAGACCCTGGTGCAACAACTGTTGATGTACGTACCTGATAATCGTACTGATCATAAACCCATTCTTTAGAAGCAATTGTTGGTGCTTGTAAAAGGGCATTTAACGTTTCTTTATAATCTGTAACAGTTGGCTCTGCATTTTCGATTGCTTGGAACTGTGCATAATATGCAGGTTCAGCGGATGGCTTATGATAGACAGGTGCATCCTCTGCTAGCGCATCAGCAGGTACTTCTGCCACTACTTCCCCATTGTGTAAAAGACGAAGCATTTTATCATCCGTTACTCGTCCAATGGCAACAGCATCTAAATCATATTTTTCAAAAATCGCTTTAATTTCATCTTCGCGACCCTTTTTCACTACTAATAGCATACGCTCTTGAGATTCAGACAACATCATTTCATATGCTGTCATCCCTGTTTCACGCTGAGGCACTAAGTCTAAGTTCATTTCTACACCAGAACCAGCCTTGGAAGCCATCTCTGCTGAAGAAGAAGTTAGTCCAGCTGCACCCATATCTTGAATACCAACTAACGCATCAGATTTTACAACTTCTAAACATGCTTCAAGTAAAAGTTTCTCCATAAATGGATCGCCTACTTGTACTGCTGGACGTTGGTTTTCTGATTCCTCAGTTAATTCCTCAGAGGCAAATGTTGCACCATGAATGCCATCACGACCTGTTTTCGCACCAACATACATCACTGTATTGCCAACACCTGCTGCAATACCTCGTTGAATATCTTTATGGTCAATTAAACCAACACACATAGCATTTACAAGTGGATTACCTTCATAGCAAGGGTCGAATTGAATTTCGCCACCTACTGTAGGAATACCAATACAGTTACCGTACCCTGCAATACCTGCTACAACTTCCTCAAATAAATATTTACCACGTGCTGATTTTAATTCACCAAAGCGCAATGAGTTTAGCATAGCAATTGGACGCGCACCCATTGAGAAGACATCACGAATAATCCCGCCTACACCTGTTGCAGCCCCTTGATAAGGTTCGATGGCAGATGGATGATTATGTGATTCCATTTTAAAGACAACCGCTTGCTCATCACCAATATCGACAATCCCTGCACCTTCACCCGGTCCTTGTAAAACTTGAGGTCCTTTTGTAGGGAATTTACGTAATACAGGCTTTGAATTTTTGTAGGAGCAGTGCTCAGACCACATTACTGAGAAAAGACCTGTTTCTGTCCAGTTAGGTAGACGCCCTAAAATTCCTTCTACCATTGCAAATTCTTCGTCTGACATCCCCATACCAGCGTATAGCTTTTCATCCTTAATTTGCTGTGCTGTTGGCTCAAACTTAGTTGTTGACATGATTTTCCCTCCACTGCTTCACAATTGATTTGAATACTGCTAGACCATCTGCACCGCCCACCAGTGCATCAACAGCTCGCTCTGGGTGTGGCATCATCCCTAATACATTGCCACGCTCATTGATAATCCCTGCGATATCTGCTAAAGAACCGTTTGGATTTTCACCTGAGTATGTGAAAACAATTTGATTGTTATCTTTTAATGCTTGTAAAGTTTCTTCATCACAGTAGTAGTTCCCCTCGCCATGTGCGATTGGAATATTAATGATTTGACCTTGCTCGTATTGATTTGTGAATAATGTATTGTTATTTTCTACCTTTAGCTGCACTGTACGGCACATAAATTTTAAATTTTTATTGCGTAATAAAGCCCCTGGTAACAAGCCTGATTCTGTTAAAATTTGGAAACCATTACATACACCTAGTACAGGTTTGCCAGCCTCTGCTGCTTTCTTAACCTCTGCCATAATATTAGATTGGTTTGCCATCGCGCCACAGCGAAGATAATCGCCGTATGAAAAACCTCCAGGAACTAAAATACCATCAAAGCCACTTAAATCTGTTGCTGTATGCCATACATATTCTACTTCTTCACCTAGCTCGTCCTTTATCGCATGATACATATCAATATCACAGTTGGACCCAGGGAATACGAGTACCGCGAATTTCATGATTAATTAGCCTCCTCGATTTCATAACGGTAGTCTTCGATTACAACGTTCGTTAAAACCTTTTCACACATTTCTTTTACTAGACTATCAATATCTCGTTCTGTATCTTTTAATGTTAATTCAAGATATTTACCAATACGTAAATCTTCTACTTCATCGTACCCAATCTTTGCTAAAGAACCTTGTACTGCAGAGCCCTGTGGGTCAAGAATGCTCTCACGTAATGTTACATAGATTTTTACTTTTTTCATTGTTATTTGCCTCCGAGTCTAGAAAGTATAATAGTATAAACTTCAGTTAAATTACCAAGGTTTCGACGAAAAACATCTTTGTCTAACTTTTGCTTTGTTGTTGCATCCCAAAGTCGACATGTATCAGGTGAAATTTCATCTGCCAATAATACAGTGCCATCTGCATCACGACCAAACTCTAATTTAAAGTCAATCAGTGTCACATTAACTTCTTCAAAAATTGGCTGTAAAACTTTGTTAACGGCTAGTGCCTTCTCGTAAATAGTAGTTACTTCAGCAGGTGTTGCAAGCTCCAGTATGTCAATATGCTCTGTTGTAATAAATGGGTCGCCTAAAGTATCATCTTTATAATAAAATTCAACGATAGGTCGTTTTAACGGTGCCCCTTCATCAAGACCAAGACGTGTTGCCAAGCTCCCTGCTGCTATATTACGAACGACCACTTCAATTGGGATAATCTCTACTTTTTTTACAAGCTGCTGTGTATCTGATAGTTGTTTTACGAAATGTGACGCAATTCCGTTAGCTTGTAATTTTTCGAAAATTAATGAAGTAATGCGATTATTTAATACACCCTTACCTTCAATTTCCTCTTTCTTTTCACCATTAAACGCTGTTGCACTATCCTTATATTCAACAAGCAGCACATTTGGCTCCTCTGTTGTATACAATCTTTTTGCTTTACCTTCATACAAAAGTTGACCTTTCGTCATGTCGTTTTCCCCCTGATATTATGAAATCCACCTGTAGTAATGTTCAGAATTGAACCGTATCTCTACGATTCAACTCTGAAACTTTTCACGAATATTAGTTCAGTCCTAATCGTTCAAAAATCATATCTACATGCTGTAAGTGATAGTTGTAATCAAAGCACTCATCCAGCTCTTCTTTTGTTAAATAGGACGTGATTTTTTCGCTAGCATCCACTAATGTACGGAACTGAACTTGCTCGTCCCATGCCTGCATTGCTAAAGGCTGTACTGTATCATATGCTTCCTCACGTACTAAGCCCTTATCAATCAATGCTAGTAAAATGCGTTGAGAATAAATAAGACCAAATGTGCGATCCATATTACGTTTCATATTATCAGGGAATACTGTTAAGTTTTTCACAATATTACCGAAGCGATTTAACATATAGTTAAGAGTAATCGTTGCATCAGGTAAAATAACACGCTCTGCCGATGAGTGTGAAATATCACGTTCATGCCATAAAGCGACATTTTCATACGCTGTCACCATATAACCACGCATTAAACGCGACATACCGACCATATTTTCAGAGCCGATTGGATTACGTTTATGCGGCATTGCTGATGACCCTTTTTGCCCCTTTGCAAAGGCTTCCTCTACTTCACGTGTTTCTGATTTTTGTAAGCCACGAATTTCTGTTGCGAATTTTTCAATAGATGTTGCAATTAAGGCTAATGCACCTAAATATTGTGCATGGCGATCACGCTGTAAAGTTTGCGTTGAAATTGGTGATGCTGTAAGCCCTAATTTATCGCATACATATTGTTCAACACGAGGATCGATATTGGCATATGTACCAACAGCCCCAGACATTTTCCCTGTTTCAATTACTTGAGCAGCCGCATCAAAGCGTTCAAGGTTACGCTTCATTTCCTCATACCATAAGCCAAGCTTTAAGCCGAAAGTTGTTGGCTCTGCATGTACACCATGCGTACGCCCCATCATAACTGTATATTTATGTTCCTTTGCCTTTGCAGCAATAATATCAATAAAATTTACTATATCCTTACGTAAAATCGTATTAGCTTGTTTGATTAAATAAGAAAGCGCAGTGTCCACTACGTCTGTAGATGTTAAACCATAATGTACCCATTTACGCTCTTCACCAAGCGTTTCAGAAACGGCACGTGTAAAAGCTACAACATCATGACGTGTTTCTTGTTCAATTTCTAAAATACGATTTACATCAAATGAAGCATTTTCACGAATTTTAGCAACGTCCTCTTTTGGGATTTCGCCTAACTCTGCCCAAGCCTCACACGCTAAAATTTCTACTTCTAGCCAAGCTTGATATTTATTTTGCTCTGTCCAAATTGCGCCCATTTCGGGTCTTGTATAACGTTCAATCATCGTGTATCTCCTTCTTATTCTGACCAAATACCAGAATGCTCAATTTGTTGTAATGTTTCCTCTAGGTTTTTTGTCATAATCGTTACATGGCCCATTTTACGGTTCACCTTAGCCTCAGCTTTCCCATAAAGATGAATAGACCATTCAGGATATTTAGCAATTGAGTTACTTAATGGCACGACATGCTGTCCTAATACATTGACCATAATGGATGGTGCCCAAAGCTGTGGCTTACGTAATGGCCAACCACAAACCGCACGGATATGCTGATGGAACTGTGAAATATTACATGCCTCTATTGAATAGTGACCTGAGTTATGAGGCCTTGGTGCTAATTCATTAATAACAATGCGCCCATCTTCTAATACAAACATTTCTACCGCTAAAGTTCCTACTAAATGTAAGTAATCTGCAATTTTTAAAGCTTCACGCTCTGCAGTTTGAGCTGTATCTTCTGTTATACGTGCAGGTACAATCGTTTCATGTAAAATATGATGCACATGAATATTCTCTCCAACAGGCTGACAATATGATTCACCGTCCCCATTTCTTTGGACAATAACCGATACCTCTTTTACAAAAGGTACAAACCCTTCTGCAATACATTGTGAATGAATAAATAATTCTTCTGCCAAAGGTAGGTCTGCTGCTGATTTTAAAAGCTGTTGCCCTTTGCCATCGTAACCACCTCTTGCTGTTTTGACTATACAAGGATACCCAATGGAATCAATATTGGCTACTAATTCTTCATAAGTTCTTGCTACAATATAAGGTGCTACCGGACAACCAGCCTTCACAATGGCATCCTTTTCTGTTATACGGTTTTGTGTAATGCGCACTAACTCAGCTCCTTGAGGAACATACGCAATTTGTGATAATCGTTTTAAACCTTCATAATCGATATTTTCAAATTCATATGTGATCACATCACTCACTTCTGCAAGCTCTTCCAATGCAGCTTCATCATCGTAAGGTGCTACAATACGAATATCAGCTACCTGCCCACACGGTGAGTCCATTGCTGGTTCAAGCACCGCAATTTTAAAGCCGGATTCCTTTGCAGCAAGTGCCATCATTCGACCAAGCTGCCCTCCGCCTATAATTCCAATCGTTTGTCCAGGGTAAATTATTTTTGTCACACTAAGTCACCTGAGCTTTCTACTACTTGCTGTTTTGTTGCCTCACGTCTAGCATCCAATTTAGTAGCAAGCTCCGTATCAGTTGTCGACAAAATTTGCACTGCAAGTAATCCTGCATTTGTTGACCCAGCTTTACCAATGGCTACAGTTGCTACAGGCACACCACCAGGCATTTGAACAATAGATAATAATGAATCAAGTCCATTTAGTGCACGTGATTGAACAGGTACACCAATAACTGGCAATGTTGTTTTCGCTGCTACCATTCCTGGTAAATGTGCAGCTCCACCTGCTCCTGCAATAATCACCTGTATACCTCGTTCGCGTGCTGTTTCAGCATACTCAAACATTAAATCAGGTGTACGATGTGCAGATACAACCTTTTTTTCATATGGTACTTGTAATTCATCTAATATATCACATGCATGTTTCATTGTTTCCCAGTCACTTGAACTCCCCATAATGACACCGATTTTCGGATTCATAAATTGTCGCTCCTTTTAAACGATAGAAAAATGATCAATTATTGTGCAAGCCTCTATTCTCTCATAGCGCCTGCAATTTTTCTCTTCCTTGACAAAAAAATCCCCAACTAAACTACTCTCTACCATACACGCGAAAGCAGCTTACTTGAGGACTTATAAAGACAAGAATATATCCATGTATAAATCTATACATCGATCCTCTTGTAGCATTCCAAAAGCGCTTTCCCGCATAGTCCAGCATTTACGGTGCCGGGTAGAAACACTAGAGCCAATCCTCTAGCATATATGTGGGATTTATTTGTTTTTCCTTCTCACATTTTAACAAGGGATTCCCTTATCGTCAATGCAAAAATACGAACATTTTTTTAATGTTAATATAAAACATTCGGATTTTATTTATATTTACTCCATATCCTGAATGAGCATAGCTTTAAATTGAATTTTTTGGCGTAAATATGTCGGCTCATTATTTACTAGATGAAAAATTGGCTCTTCCTTTCTACCAACCGCTATATACCCATCCTTACGCATTCTTGCTAAACATTCATCAATGGATTCATGTTCTTGCACTTCATACCAAATTTGTTTTTTTCCCAATTTTGACTTCCTTTCAACCTTAATCATTTGAACTTCATTATGCTTTGAAAAAGCTACCAATTTTAGTCAAGCTATAAAATAGATACCTAACAAAATGAACAATAATAGTAAATGTAGCACAACAAGTATCTTACGAAAATCACCATTAATGCCGAATAATGCACTGATAATACCAATTATACTTAAAATAAATGGCATAAACCCGCTTAGTTCATAAAGCAACTTAAAAAAAGCTCCATACCACTTTGTCGAATCATGGCCAAACATAAAGATTATTAATAAAAGACACAAAATCGATATACTTGTAAAAATATTATGCCTCATTTTTAATCCTCCATTATAAAACCCCTTTTATTTCTATTTATTAGCATTTGTTATAGACAATTGTAACATTTTGTTTATCATATCATTTTTTTATTACTTTATAAAACTAGGGTGTAAAGAGCCATAATAAGGTTTTTCATACTATTAAATTCTGAACTGAGGTTTTATTAAATAAAGTTACTTAAGAAGCAGGTAATAAAAGTGAAAAGACGCTCATTGTGCTATTTATATGTAATTGTAAAGCCAAGTTATAAAAGGGATAATGTTTCTTATAAGCATTTGAAACTACCAAGCGTTTTTTAAGACGGGTTATGGAAAACAGTTTTTATCATTATCTTCTGGTTAAGCAATATTATAAATAGTACCACTTTACAAGGAGGGGATGAACATTGAAAACAGGGTTCGGTAGCCAGCCCTTATAATAGCTGACTATTGACTGCAAGTAGAGGTTGCTATATCAAGCTATAGCTGTATATATCTGTAGAGAGGAGCAGACTTTAATAGAATTGGAAAACTATTTGAGCTCTACTAATATCTTAATCTTCAGGCAGAGCAAATTTTTTTATGTAAAAACATAGTGATAGTGTAACGTAACGATAGTTACAAGGAGATAGAATTTTACATACAAAAAAGTCATGGAATATATTCCATGACTTTTTATAGATTGCCTAGCGACGTCCTACTCTCACAGGGGGAAGCCCCCAACTACCATCGGCGCGAAAGAGCTTAACTTCCGTGTTCGGGATGGGAACGGGTGTGACCTCTTTGCCATTATCACTAGACTATTTAAAAGACAAGATTTATTATAACAGGTTTTGTTATCATTGCAAGCTTTTTTTAAAACTTTCTTGTTCTTTCAAAACTGGATAAACAGTGCATTGAATTGCGTCAAACTGGTTTTGGTTAAGTCCTCGATCGATTAGTATTCGTCAGCTCCATGTGTCGCCACACTTCCACCTCGAACCTATCTACCTCATCGTCTTTGAGGGATCTTACTTACTTGCGTAATGGGAAATCTCATCTTGAGGGGGGCTTCATGCTTAGATGCTTTCAGCACTTATCCCGTCCACACATAGCTACCCAGCGATGCCTTTGGCAAGACAACTGGTACACCAGCGGTGTGTCCATCCCGGTCCTCTCGTACTAAGGACAGCTCCTCTCAAATTTCCTACGCCCACGACGGATAGGGACCGAACTGTCTCACGACGTTCTGAACCCAGCTCGCGTACCGCTTTAATGGGCGAACAGCCCAACCCTTGGGACCGACTACAGCCCCAGGATGCGATGAGCCGACATCGAGGTGCCAAACCTCCCCGTCGATGTGGACTCTTGGGGGAGATAAGCCTGTTATCCCCGGGGTAGCTTTTATCCGTTGAGCGATGGCCCTTCCATGCGGAACCACCGGATCACTAAGCCCGTCTTTCGACCCTGCTCGACTTGTCGGTCTCGCAGTCAAGCTCCCTTGTGCCTTTACACTCTACGAATGATTTCCAACCATTCTGAGGGAACCTTTGGGCGCCTCCGTTACCTTTTAGGAGGCGACCGCCCCAGTCAAACTGTCCGCCTGACACTGTCTCCTGCCCCGCTAAGGGGCATGGGTTAGAATTTCAATACAACCAGGGTAGTATCCCACCGACGCCTCCTTCGAAGCTGGCGCTCCGAGATCTCTGGCTCCTACCTATCCTGTACAAGTTGTACCAAAATTCAATATCAGGCTACAGTAAAGCTCCACGGGGTCTTTCCGTCCTGTCGCGGGTAACCTGCATCTTCACAGGTACTATAATTTCACCGAGTCTCTCGTTGAGACAGTGCCCAGATCGTTACGCCTTTCGTGCGGGTCGGAACTTACCCGACAAGGAATTTCGCTACCTTAGGACCGTTATAGTTACGGCCGCCGTTTACTGGGGCTTCAATTCGTAGCTTCGCTTGCGCTAACCACTCCTCTTAACCTTCCAGCACCGGGCAGGCGTCAGCCCCTATACGTCACCTTACGGTTTTGCAGAGACCTGTGTTTTTGCTAAACAGTCGCCTGGGCCTATTCACTGCGGCTCTCTCGGGCTTTCACCCTAACAGAGCACCCCTTCTCCCGAAGTTACGGGGTCATTTTGCCGAGTTCCTTAACGAGAGTTCTCTCGCACACCTTAGGATTCTCTCCTCGACTACCTGTGTCGGTTTGCGGTACGGGCACCTCTCACCTCGATAGAGGCTTTTCTTGGCAGTGTGAAATCAGGAACTTCGTCCATACGGACTCGCCATCACAGCTTGGCGTTACAGTGTGCGGATTTGCCTACACACACGCCTTACTGCTTGGACGCGCATTTCCAACAGCGCGCTTACCCTATCCTCCTGCGTCCCCCCATTTCTCAAACGGTGAGGAGGTGGTACAGGAATATCAACCTGTTGTCCATCGCCTACGCCTATCGGCCTCGGCTTAGGTCCCGACTAACCCTGAGCGGACGAGCCTTCCTCAGGAAACCTTAGTCATACGGTGGACGGGATTCTCACCCGTCTTTCGCTACTCATACCGGCATTCTCACTTCTAAGCGCTCCACCAGTCCTTCCGGTCTGACTTCAACGCCCTTAGAACGCTCTCCTACCACTGACATCGTAGATGTCAATCCACAGCTTCGGTGAATCGTTTAGCCCCGATACATTTTCGGCGCAGCGTCACTCGACCAGTGAGCTATTACGCACTCTTTAAATGATGGCTGCTTCTAAGCCAACATCCTGGTTGTCTGTGCAACGCCACATCCTTTTCCACTTAACGATTACTTTGGGACCTTAGCTGGTGGTCTGGGCTGTTTCCCTTTTGACTACGGATCTTATCACTCGCAGTCTGACTCCCGTGTATAAATATCTGGCATTCGGAGTTTGTCTGAATTCGGTAAACCGGGATGGCCCCCTAGTCCAAACAGTGCTCTACCTCCAGTATTCTCATCACGAGGCTAGCCCTAAAGCTATTTCGGAGAGAACCAGCTATCTCCAAGTTCGATTGGAATTTCTCCGCTACCCACACCTCATCCCCGCACTTTTCAACGTGCGTGGGTTCGGGCCTCCAGTAAGTGTTACCTTACCTTCACCCTGGACATGGGTAGATCACCTGGTTTCGGGTCTACGACCACGTACTACTTCGCCCTATTCAGACTCGCTTTCGCTGCGGCTCCGCCTTCTACAGCTTAACCTTGCACGTAATCGTAACTCGCCGGTTCATTCTACAAAAGGCACGCTATCACCCATGAACGGGCTCTAACTACTTGTAGGCACACGGTTTCAGGTTCTCTTTCACTCCCCTCCCGGGGTGCTTTTCACCTTTCCCTCACGGTACTGGTTCACTATCGGTCACTAGGTAGTATTTAGCCTTGGGAGATGGTCCTCCCGGATTCCGACGGAATTTCACGTGTTCCGCCGTACTCAGGATCCACTCAGGAGAGAACGAACTTTCGACTACAGGGCTATTACCTGCTCTGGCGGACCTTTCCAAGTCGCTTCATCTAACTCGCTCTTTTGTAACTCCGTATAGAGTGTCCTACAACCCCAAGAGGCAAGCCTCTTGGTTTGGGCTCTTCCCGTTTCGCTCGCCGCTACTCAGGGAATCGATTTTTCTTTCTCTTCCTCCAGGTACTTAGATGTTTCAGTTCCCTGGGTCTGCCTTCAAGACGCTATGTATTCACGTCAAGATACTACGCCATTAAACGTAGTGGGTTCCCCCATTCGGAAATCTCCGGATCAAAGCTCACTTACAGCTCCCCGAAGCATATCGGTGTTAGTGCCGTCCTTCTTCGGCTCCTAGTGCCAAGGCATTCGCCGTGCGCCCTTAATAACTTAACCGTCGGCTTTCGATATACATCGTTATCCAGCGTCAGCTTCATTCGCTCGCTCAGTCACGTACAGAGGTACGCTCCTTTACTCACTCAATCGCTTCCTTGTCTAACTCGTATCTCAAAACCCTTAAATTATTAAGCCTAAAAAACTTAAAAAATAAATGTGTTTGTTACAATTTCAATGTCGTTTTATCCAGTTTTCAAAGAACAAAGCTACTACCTGCTTCTACTTCTTCGCAGCTTTGCGACGAAAGCGTAGCGACAGGAGCACATATATGAAGTATTTCATTCGAAAGAATGAACCTTCAAAACTGAACAGCAAAACGTAATCGTACAAACCCAAGGTTTGTATTCCGAAAATATCCTTAGAAAGGAGGTGATCCAGCCGCACCTTCCGATACGGCTACCTTGTTACGACTTCACCCCAATCATCTATCCCACCTTCGGCGGCTGGCTCCAAAAGGTTACCTCACCGACTTCGGGTGTTACAAACTCTCGTGGTGTGACGGGCGGTGTGTACAAGGCCCGGGAACGTATTCACCGCGGCATGCTGATCCGCGATTACTAGCGATTCCGGCTTCATGTAGGCGAGTTGCAGCCTACAATCCGAACTGAGAACGACTTTATCGGATTAGCTCCCTCTCGCGAGTTGGCAACCGTTTGTATCGTCCATTGTAGCACGTGTGTAGCCCAGGTCATAAGGGGCATGATGATTTGACGTCATCCCCACCTTCCTCCGGTTTGTCACCGGCAGTCACCTTAGAGTGCCCAACTAAATGATGGCAACTAAGATCAAGGGTTGCGCTCGTTGCGGGACTTAACCCAACATCTCACGACACGAGCTGACGACAACCATGCACCACCTGTCACCGTTGCCCCCGAAGGGGAAACTATATCTCTACAGTGGTCAACGGGATGTCAAGACCTGGTAAGGTTCTTCGCGTTGCTTCGAATTAAACCACATGCTCCACCGCTTGTGCGGGCCCCCGTCAATTCCTTTGAGTTTCAGTCTTGCGACCGTACTCCCCAGGCGGAGTGCTTAATGCGTTAGCTGCAGCACTAAGGGGCGGAAACCCCCTAACACTTAGCACTCATCGTTTACGGCGTGGACTACCAGGGTATCTAATCCTGTTTGCTCCCCACGCTTTCGCGCCTCAGCGTCAGTTACAGACCAGAAAGTCGCCTTCGCCACTGGTGTTCCTCCAAATCTCTACGCATTTCACCGCTACACTTGGAATTCCACTTTCCTCTTCTGCACTCAAGTCCCCCAGTTTCCAATGACCCTCCACGGTTGAGCCGTGGGCTTTCACATCAGACTTAAAGGACCGCCTGCGCGCGCTTTACGCCCAATAATTCCGGACAACGCTTGCCACCTACGTATTACCGCGGCTGCTGGCACGTAGTTAGCCGTGGCTTTCTAATAAGGTACCGTCAAGGTACAGCCAGTTACTACTGTACTTGTTCTTCCCTTACAACAGAGTTTTACGATCCGAAAACCTTCTTCACTCACGCGGCGTTGCTCCATCAGGCTTTCGCCCATTGTGGAAGATTCCCTACTGCTGCCTCCCGTAGGAGTCTGGGCCGTGTCTCAGTCCCAGTGTGGCCGATCACCCTCTCAGGTCGGCTACGCATCGTCGCCTTGGTGAGCCGTTACCTCACCAACTAGCTAATGCGCCGCGGGTCCATCCTGTAGCGATAGCAGAACCATCTTTCAACTCAAAAACATGTGTTTCCAAGTATCATTCGGTATTAGCCCCGGTTTCCCGGAGTTATCCCCAACTACAGGGTAGGTTACCCACGTGTTACTCACCCGTCCGCCGCTAACGTCAGAGGAGCAAGCTCCTCCTCTGTTCGCTCGACTTGCATGTATTAGGCACGCCGCCAGCGTTCGTCCTGAGCCAGGATCAAACTCTCCATAAAAAGAAATTTGATTTGCTCAAATTGTTTTGCTGGCATCTCATCTTCATTCGATGTCCAAAATTATTTCGTTCACTTACTAAAGTAAGCTACTAAAATTTATTGATTACGTTTTGCTTGTTCAGTTTTCAAGGTTCATAGTGCTATTTTCTTTAGCGATTGTTTTAAATTATAAAATAGTCATTTTAGTTTGTCAATAACTTTTCATTCTTTTTTTGTGTGTTTCGCAACAACGTTTATTACTATACACCTATCACACTATAAAGTGCAAGCATTTATTGAAAGAAAAAATATTCAGATTTTAATTCTAGCTATAAAAATGAATTTCTTCCTATTAAATGTCGCAATAAATATTCTGTTTATCAAACTAAATCAATTCTTGCTACTAAAATCTTCAATCTATCTACTTTCATCCAGCTTCCGATACGACTATGTTAAATCCTCAAAAAAGCTATTCAAACGATTGCTCACTTGAATAGCTTTTATATACTACGATTTAATGTGTTGCTGTTGCAAGATATAATAAGAAAATTAAACCAAATACATACATGATTGGATGAACATCTTTTGCACGGCCTTTAACAACCATTGTTAATGGGTAAAATACAAAACCGATTGCGACACCAGTTGCGATTGAAAATGTTAATGGCATCATTAGCATCGTGAAGAATGCGGGTACAGCCACCTCAAATTTCTCCCAATCAATTTTACCTAGTGAGGCAACCATTAATACACCTACAACAATTAATGCTGGAGCTGTTACTGCTGATGTAACGACACTTAATAACGGTAAAAAGAATAAAGATAATAAGAACAATATACCTGTTACAATTGAAGCAAAGCCTGTACGAGCTCCAGCTGCTACACCTGATGAAGACTCCACAAATGAAGTAATTGTTGATGTACCAAAAATAGAACCTACGATTGTTGCAATTGAATCGGAAATCAATGCTCTCCCTGCACGCGGTAATTTATTATCTTTTACAAAGCCTGCTTGGTTCGCTACAGCCATTAATGTACCTGCGTTATCAAAGAAATCAACAAATAAGAACGTTAAAATAACTGATAGCATTGATAGCGTGTAAAATTCTGCATCACCAAATGCCGAGAATAGTGCGCCAAATGTTGGCTCAATTGAAGGTGGTACGGCAAAAACCTTCTCTGGTAAATCAACTAAACCAAAAATCATACCTGCTATTGCCGTGATTGCCATCCCTAAAAATACACCAGCTTTTACACCACGAACTAAGAAAATAACTGTAATAATAATACCGAAAATTGCTAATAACACTTCTGGGTCTGTTAAATTACCAACCCCTACAAATGTTGCTGGATTTGCGATAACAATACCTGCATTTTTTAAACCAATAAATGCGATAAATAAACCAATACCCGCACCAACAGCTAATTTTAACTCCATTGGAATAGCGTTAATTAATTTTTCACGTAATCCTGTTAACGTTAAGATGAGGAAAAACACACCTGATACAAAAACTGCAGCTAACGCATGTTGCCATGGGCTACCATTCGTTAAAACAACCGTATAAGCGAAAAATGCATTTAAACCAAGCCCTGGGGCTAACGCTAATGGATATTTCGCCAATATTCCCATAATAAACGAACCGATTGCTGCTGCAACTGCTGTCGCTACGAATACAGCCCCATAGTTCATGCGAAGTGCCTCTGGTAAATCTGCAACATTTGCCAGCGTTAATGTTAATGGGTTAACGACAAGGATATAAGCCATTGCTAAAAATGTTGTGAATCCCCCAAGAATCTCTCTTCGATAATTCGTTCCAAGTTTATCAAACTCGAAATACTTTTTCATTGTGAATTGTTCCTCCGTGTAATCGTCTATAGAAAAGCAATAAAAAAAGACATGCCCCCAATTGACATGCCTACGACTAAAGTATTATGTATAGTACAATACAAATTCACTTACATCGTAGTCAAATCATTTACGGTGATTTGGTAGAAACTTGCGAGCCTATTCCCGCTACTATACGACGACTTTATTTAATTTACATTCAATAATATATCACCTCATTTTTTACTTTTCAACTCATTTCCGAACATTTTTTTATTTTAACAACACAAAGTTCGTAAAAAATCATTTTTATCCAAAGAAAAACGCCACCTCTTCAGTAGCATTTTTAAATCTCCATCCATTATTTAGTACAACTTTCTCACTACATCTTACCCTTTAACTTGTTGCTAAATTCAAATACGTATTATCAAAGCGAGCTTCCTTTAAATCTTTAAAATGAATTAAAAACTCCAAATAGCCAGCATCCCACCAGCACATATTTACTTCATCTAACGATGATAAAGAAAATAGCACTTGCCACTTTTTCGCAGCCTGCTTATGCTGCTCTTCTTGTGCCTTATATTGCTTTAAAAGAGGTAATACCTTCTTTTCAAGATGATTCGCATATTGTATACGACCATCTATTATGGCGTCCTCCATATCTTGTAGCACGCGTTCAGGTGTTTTATACGTATTAAATAGTAGCTCTTCCATGTTATTTCGGCATAAATAAGCATCGAGCTGTGTATCTCCAGCCCATGTTTGCAGGTTTCCGCCAAGCGTATCACTAACGTCACATACTTCCATATACACATCCTCATGCTCCTCTAACAGCACATCTAAATCCTCTCCCAAATCAGGCAATGATAAATGCGGCTGCCATGTTATACGGTGTGCAATAAAATCACGCTCATCTGCATTCACTTCTTCTATTCCTTCAGGTATATTTGCTAAAGCAAGCTCTGTTAAATCTCCATTATAATAAATAACCTGATGATCGATATGATAAGCTGGCTCATCTATACCTAAAAAGAAATATAGCATCCCCATTGTTGGCCAATGCTCTGAAGGTAAAAATGGCAATTCACTTAGATTAATTTGTGTAAGAAAAGTATAGGCCTCCCCATCTTCAGTACATGGCCACTCAATAGATGATGGTAAATCAGGACGTCCAGCTATACGGCTATTGCCAATCTGCTGATAATTTTCCTTCTCTGTAATGGTAAACTGTAGGGAAACTTGAGCATACTCCATTAATAATGATGCCAGTTCCTTCTCCCCTACCAATCCGAACTTCTTCAATATATCTACAATCGCTTGTTTACGCCAGCCTTCTCGCATCATTACCACTCCTTTTCATCCTGTAAAAACCCGATTGGTGAACCTTCAATCAGTGGAGATCAGGAAAATACCACTGATTGAAGGTTCACTTTATGTTAACGCTTTTTATATAATTTCAGTTTAACATATATGCTAAAATCAAATGAAAGGAGGCGTGGACAATGAAAGAAATTGCAGAATGTTTCAATCTACTATTTGAGGATATACAGGAAATTGCCTACGAATCATTGCCACCTATGTATGATGATACAGGGCAATGTTTTTTCAAAGGTACAGCTTATTTTGTTGCCTATACAGTATATGGTGCGAGAATTGAAATTGCCGAACAGGAGAGCCGCTTTCTTCAAATCAAGGAGCTATTCAACATTGATCTGCCTTTACATGAAAATAAAACGCTTTATGTAAGGAGTTGAACTGTATGAGTATCGTACAAATTAAAATCGACCACGATAAAAATATCGTAAAATATATTACCCTTATTCGAAAATTTAACCGTGAACTGTCGATTAATACTATTAAAAGTAATATTGAAAACAAATATTATATTATCAGTCATAATTTGTATGCCTATGATGTTGTAGATGATTTGCTTGGAATTGACCATACCGCCCGCTTTAGACAGCTCTTAACAGACTTAATGGCTGAAGGTGCAAACCTGCATATATATTGTGATGAAGAACAATGTACATTAGAATATTTAGATAACAGAATAACAGTCATGCATGAAATTGAAAAAGAGATGCAATTGGAAATGGATAGGGCTTTAGCGGAAGAATAAAAGGCTATAGAGTAATATTGCTTATCTATAGCCTTTCCATCAACTATTCATTTTGCCAAGGGTTGCCTTGATCACTATTCAGCCATGAAAGAAAATGATCTGTTATATCACTTGCCTCTGGAACGCCATAGCTATCACTGACTAATTGAAAGTTAGCTGCACCCTGCTCAGCCTTCATTAAAAGATGATAGCCACCATTGTCATTCCCAATCCAAACATAGCCAGGGGCATAATCTTGCACTTCATATGTTTTATTCATCTCGATTAACCCCTCTGTTGAATACAATGTTGCTAAATTGCCAAGCATACCATTTGATACACATAAAAACTCCTTATATACGTTTGGTAGCACAATCTGCAACTCTTGTTCAACCTGTTGAATATCCTCAGTTGTTGCTGGCTCATATAGCTCCAAAACCCATTCCCTACACTGAAAATCTGCCCTATCCATCAATTTCCACAAGTTCTCCTCACCATATCTATTCACCTCTTACTTAAAAATAAAAAAACTTGTAACGAAATGCAAACTTTTATGACTTATCATTATAGAGGGTGGTGAAGAACGTGGAATTTAATGAAATATATCAAGAATACGGAACGCTTGTTTATCGGTTTTTAATGAGCTTGACGCAGCATGAACAATTAGCCGAGGAGCTGACTCAGGAAACCTTTTATCAGGCAATCAAGTCTGCGGATAAATTTAAAGGCAATTCAAAAGTGTCCACTTGGCTTTGTCAAATCGCCAAGCATTTATGGTTTCAAGAATTAGCAAAGAGAAAGCGTCAAGAGGGACAAAGCGCATTACTTGATGACCATGATGATCCTTCACCTACGCCTGACCAAATTTTATTTTCCTCTGAGAATAAGGTTGAGTTATTCCGTCTTATTCACAAGCTAAGCGAAACAAACAAAGAGGTTATGCTATTGAGAATAAATGGAGATTTTTCTTTCAAAGAAATTGGCGAGGTCTTTGGCAAATCAGAAAATTGGGCACGTGTCACCTTCTATCGAGCTAAACAGAAAATTATAGAGAGGATGAGTACCTATGAATCATGATATTATCAAAGATTTGATTCCAAGCTATATCGATGGGATGACAAGTGAAGAAAGTAATCGTTTAATTGAGGAACATGTAGCGAATTGCCCTGCCTGCAAAAAATATCTGGAGGATATGAAAAAAACATTAGCTATTAATACTGTAGAAGAAACAAAAAAAGTAGATATTCTCAAAAAGGTAAAAAAATCGAACCGAAAAAAAGTAATTTATAGCATCCTATCAACACTCGGTATTATAACCCTTATACTGGGTGGTCTATATTGGTATTATGGGCGTATGTGGACTACTTCGTCAGATGATATAACGCAATCCATTCAACAGATTGATAGTACTGTGGAGATCACTTATACACCTAAAAAGAAAAATCAAGTGCTGCTGTACACTGATATTTCTTCTCAAAATCAGCTTACTTATATTATCTATGCAACGAGAAAAACACCCTTTGATCCCCCACTTCCAGAAAAGCTAACATTTTCAATAGAATTTTTAGACGCTGATACAATCTATCTACCAGATGGACAAACCCAGCATATTATGGATGATGATGTAATCGAAATCCAATTCGCTGATAAAATGGAGCGAATTAATTTAAAGGAACTTTATAACCAAACATACTAAAAACCAAAGGGGATGCCTGACACATCCCCCTTTGTACACAATTCTTCTACTTCACTGTACGACTTTGTAGCACTTGGATTCTTTTTGCTAATTTCTGCTTCCATTCATCTGCAAGTGCTTCAACCTCTAAAATACGCTGCATTGCGTCTGCATTTTTATTTTGAAAATACACTTCATTGCAATGCAAGACCGAAATACGAGCAGGGTCTTGTTCAAGGAGCTCAATTGGTGAATCTGCATAAATTGTCCCTTCCTCTAACACACGTGCAAGGAAGCCCGTATAGCCTGTTTCAATTAAACGCTTCATCAAGGTACTTGCCTCGGTATATTTATCAATGGTGCTACATGGCACACGTCCCTGTGTAATTTGAATAACTGTATCACCAATTTTATAAATATCGCCAATACAAACATTCGCTTCTGTCATATTTGTGACAGTTAAGTTCTCACCAAACGCCGCTACTGGCAATGGTTTCCCAAGCTCCTGCTCCCACTGTAGGTAATGCTCTACTGGGTATAAACAAACAGCACGATCAGGGCCACCATGATGCTTTTTATCTGCAACATCATCTCCCTTAAAGCCTTGAGCGGCTAAATAAACTTCAGGTACAGCTTGCTTTTTAATGCCTGTTATTACTGAGCGCCCATTGCCGTAATGTAGCTCCTGCGGCATACCAACAGCAAGCGTATGAATTGTTGCTTGATTTTTTTCCATATGTATCCCCCTCATATAAGCCTTGTAGCTTGCATTTAGTTTACTATATTTCGCACTTGGCGAGCCATTTTTTATACAATAAATCATGCTATACTGTGAAAAAATATGGTACTCATCATAAGTAAATTTGCATACAATTATCACCATATCATTAAATTAAACGAGCTTAAATCCTATAATTTTATATATTATAAACAGGAGGGGTTCACAGTGAAATATGTTATATCTATTATTTCTTGAAATACACCATAATGATGAGCTTTATTTAGCGATACTAAATAAACAGCTTTCTTTATTTTTAGGAAAAATAAACGAACCCTATATTCTTTGCGGCTTATCGCTGGGATGCTTATTAGTAACACCTTGTACTTTAATATCGCACAGTTCACTAACACGAATGCCTGTATCGAATAAAATGATTAGAATCAACTTGTCACGGACGTTTGAATACGTATACTCCTTTACATCACGTAAAATCCGTTTCACTTCTTCGTCATTAAAAGTATGCATGACTTTGCGTTCCTCTTTTAAGTTCTTAATCCTCCTCATTGGATTGTCCATTTCATCAAGAAACTCCTCTGCTACTAGATCATTAAAAAACACCCTTAGCGTGGCTATACTCCCGTTAATTGTAATTGCCTTCTCTTTACCTAACTCCTGACAAAAACGAATGTATCACTTAATATGAATAGTTTTAACACCTTCAATTTCAGTGATGTTAAACTGTTCTTCCATGTAGTCTTTCCAGCGGTTTAAACGATAGCTACAAAGTGCAATATATTCTTTCTTCCGTTCCTGAACCTGTTGACTCAATTCAAAATCATCTATCTGTTCCGTAATTTTTACCAATAAAAAAACTCCCCTCTATTTTAGTCGCTGAAACTAAATAGAAGAGAGTTTAAATTTACATATAAATAGTTGTACGTTAGCAGTGATTTCACTAACTAAGAACACACGATAAACATTGATACATCAACATTTAAAGCGTATCAACAACCTTGTATTTCACAAGGTCTATTCCCACTCAATCGTTGCAGGGGGCTTAGATGTAATATCGTACAGCACACGGTTGACGTGTTTTACTTCGTTGACTAGGCGTACAGAGATTTTTTCTAGTACATCCCAAGGAATACGTGCCCAGTCAGAAGTCATGCCGTCGATAGATGTTACGGCACGGATACCGATTGCATAGTCATACGTACGAGCATCGCCCATTACGCCTACTGAACGGATATCAGGTAATACCGTGAAGTATTGCCAAATGTCGCGATCAAGACCAGCCTTAGCGATTTCCTCACGTAAAATATAGTCTGATTCGCGTACAATTTCTAGCTTTTCTTCTGTTACCTCACCAAGCACACGGATACCTAATCCTGGACCTGGGAATGGTTGACGCCAAACGATTTTCTCGTCAAGACCAAGCTCTAAGCCTAACGCACGAACTTCATCTTTGAATAATGTTTTTAGTGGCTCGATTAACTGGAATTGCATATCTTCTGGCAGACCACCAACATTATGGTGTGATTTAATTGTTTGTGCAGTCGATGTACCAGACTCAATAATATCTGTGTACAGTGTACCTTGTGCTAAGAAATCCATGCCTTCAAGCTTCGCTGCTTCTTCATCGAACACATAAATAAATTCATTACCAATGATTTTACGCTTTTGCTCTGGGTCAGATACGCCAGCAAGTTTGTCCATAAAACGTTTACGAGCATCGATTTTGATTAAATTCATATCAAAGTCCTCTGTGAATGTTTTCATAACTTGCTCTACTTCGCCTTTACGGTTTAAGTTATGGTCAACAAACATACATGTTAGTTGGTCACCAATTGCTTTATGGATTAATACGGCTACAACTGATGAGTCTACACCACCAGAAAGGGCGCATAATACTTTTTTATCGCCCACTGTTTCACGGATTTTCGCGATTTCAAGCTCAATAAAGTTTGCCATTGACCAATCGCCTTTTGCTTCACAGATGTCGAATACGAATTGACGTAATAAGTCATTACCATAAACAGAGTGACGTACTTCTGGATGGAACTGTACGGCATATAGTTTACGCTCTACGTTTGCCATTGCAGCAATCGAACAAGATGCACTAGTTGCGATAACTTCAAATCCGGCTGGGACTTCTGTTACATGGTCACCATGACTCATCCAAACAATTTGTTCAGTTGGTAGCTCACCAAATAATTTATTGGAAGTTGTTACTTGAATTTCAGCTTTACCGTATTCACGCGTTTCAGCACCTTCAACTTTCCCGCCATTTGTATGTGCCATTAATTGCATACCATAGCAAATACCTAAAATTGGTAAATCTAGTTCAAAGATAGCTGGATCAATATGGAAAGCATTTTCATCATAAACAGAGTTTGGACCACCTGAAAAAATAATACCAACTGCATTCATTTCTTTAATTTCTTCTGCTGTTACTGTATGTGGATGCAGTTCACTGAAAACACCAAATTCACGGATACGACGCGTAATTAATTGGTTAAATTGGCTACCAAAGTCCAGTACAACGATTTTTTCTTGCTCTTTTAATAAAGGGCTAGCTGACAAGATTTCCACCTCTTCTACTATTTTTAAAGGATATGTTCATCTGTTCAAAGAAAAACGCGAAGAAAGTACACAACTCTCTACGCGCTCATAAGTTCATAATTATTATAAAGGTGAATGCGCAGCAAAGATATATCTGTTTAAGATACACTCCTTGCAATGAAGATGGTGGTATTTTGATCTAGAACTTTAGGCAAAGAGCCTCTTTTCACCTAAACAAAACATCCACCCTCATAGAGAAATCATTTATGGTGATTTCGTAGAAACATCCGAACCCTATTATCGAACTTATATGAAAGCAATCCTTGCATTTTATTTTTTTCATTTTACTCTTTGTTTCAGTTAAAATCAACTGATTGTGCGATTGATTAAATATTCCCAACTTTCTTTCAGCTCTACAAAATCAACCTTTTGTGCCTCATTTCCGTAAACATGTTGTTCATATACAGCTGTAAGCTTTTGCATTTCATCTGTTTCTAATGCAGTATCCACCCTTTCTGCAAATGCACGTAATGTTTCTCCATCTTTTCTGCGTAAATCAATGCGAGCTAGCTGCTTTAATAAAACATGATAAGAAGAGTCAAACGTAGACCAATCCGCTGCCTTTTTACGGTATGCACGTACATGCATTTTCGGAATCCATTTTTTGCGCTGGAAGAATAACGTAACGGCTGCGACAACTAGTAAAATCATTAGCCCAATCCATACATATGTTAGCTTTTTCAGCCATGTCCATACAGCATTGAAGCTAAACGTTGAACGATTTTGTGCTTGCTGAGCCTCCTGCTGTTGCTGTGGCTGCTCTCGTTGTTGTTCAGGCTCAATAATCTCATCCTGTTCAGGTGTATCTAATTGTAAATCATAATCAATATTCACATTTCCCGTGAAGCCGATTGTAGGCTCAAATTCCATCCAGCCTGCTCCAGGTACATATGCCTCTACCCATGAATGGGCATTGTCATTTGTCACCTGATATTCACGCATACCATCTGACATTGGTCCTGCTTGCCCTGATGCAAAGCCCTTCACCCAGCGAGCTGGTATACCTACTGAACGCAAAAGCACAACCATAGAAGTTGAGAAATTATCACAATACCCTACTTTTGTGTCAAATAAAAATTGATCGACATAATCCTGATCTTCAGCAGGAATGGCTGCTTCTGTTTTATCATATCTAAAGCCACTTGTTTTAAAATAATTTTCTACAGCCTTAATTTGATCGTATACAGTAGGTTCATCTTGTACAATATCAATCGCCAAATCTCTTACGCGTATTGGCAGTCTATCTGGCAATTGTAAAAAACGATCAAAAGATGTATCCAATGTTTCAAGTGTAGAAGGATAGGATAATTGAAGCTGCTCCATACTATAGACAGGCTCACTATAGGATAATGAATAATTTGCTAGTGTTGTTGATTCACCGCTATCCTGCTTAATCATCATTTTTTCGGTCTGCTCATTCTGAATAAATAAAGCAAAATCTTGAGCTGACACACTAATTAAACCATATGTTTGAATTACAAACGGCATTGGTACAGCCATTTCTAGCTGAGCCTGACGCTCATCCTCAGACAATCCTACTTGTAAAGATGTTCTAATTGGCATGCCTGACTCGTATGCTACTTCATTCGCGTCTTCTTCTGACACAATCCAGCCCTTTGTTGTATACGTATCCTTTGTTTCAATACGCCAATAATGCCGATCACGAGAAGTAGCAGTGAAAACTAATGTATCATCTCCCTGAAACGGTCCGCCTAACTGACTATCATCCTCACCATAGCCAACCTTTTTTTGACCTATACCACTTCCATCTTGACCTGTAACGCTTTTGATAAATGGTACTGGGTCTGCCCAAGTCGGCCCTGTTTTTGGTAAAAAGAATGCCACTGTACTTACAAGCAGAACAGATACAAGCATTGGAATAATAACCTTCCATTTGTCCACAATATTATTTGTTGCATCCGCCTGTAGCCATAACCGTTTCACAAATAGCATACCTGTCATCATTAAGCCCAATACAACAACCTTTACAATAGCCCCTTTGCCATCGTAATCACTAAACGTATCTAATGTGGCAATAAAGAATACCGTCATTGCGAAAAAATAAAATATATTTTTTTTCACTGAAACCCAATGATGAATTAAATAAATTAACATCCAAATAAGAACAAGGAACAACACAGTTCTAAAGGCATCTGATACTTGTCCAAAATCACCCGATAAAATGGTTGTCATATTCCATTTCCATTCAGCGAGTAAAAACGGTAGTGTCTTGCTTGATAATACAGGGCTATCATTATAAATATAAGCGATAAACCAAGTAATATAGCCAAGCTTCACTAATCCTGATAATAGTGGATGCACACGCAATAAGCTTAGCGCTAACGATAAACCAATAAAGACAAGGAAAAATTGAAATCCTCCAGTATTCGTTAGTTGCATAATTGGAACAAGCCATTCACGCAAAATAAAAAATATAATAATATAAGCAACAGCTAATTCTAAAAATTCCGCTACAGATTGTTTCACGGCTTCATCACCTCCGTGAATAGATGATAAAAGTCTGCTGGGTTTACATAAATAATTGTCATATGTTTATAACGCGTCATAAGCTCTGATTGTACAGGTGGCTCTTTTGCCACTACAAAGCAAATACAGCTTTTCACTATATTTGCAAGAGTATGTAGTAATTCATCTGATACATCGCTTGTTACATAAAACAATGTGGCAACTTGCTTAAAGGCTTGTTGGTCATGGAAACGAAATTTTACATGCTCTGTAGGTTTAATGGCTGCTAAATGATGCATAACCTGCTCTAACTGCTTATGTCCTTGAATAACGGGAAAGACTTTTGTTGTTTTTCCTGCTGCAATAAAGGATATATCTCCACGCTCTTGTACAATCATTTGTAGCATGGATGCGGCTAGCTCAATTTTTTCTTCAAACAGCGGTGAGCTTTTGGCATCAAGCACAAGCATTAGCTCAGAAGATTGCCGATCCTCAAACTCTTTTGATTGCAAGGTTTGCGTTTTTGCAAAGGACTTCCAATGTATCCATGAGAAACGATCACCTGGTACATACTCACGTAAGCCGACAGCCATTGATGTATCCTTCACAATCGAATAAGGTGATAGCATTGTACCAACATCATATTTTGTTTGAAGGGGAGCATATTTCATCTCTCGTATTCTTGGATAAACTAAAATTGTTTGTTCCTTTTCTGCAATGATAAGCTTTTTAGCCCAGCCAAAAAAGTCATAGAAAATAATTGTAACACCTAAATAGCGATGCTCGCCGCGGGGCATATTATCCAATTCATAATGCCAGCTAAATCTTTTTCGAAAGCCAACAAATTTCACCGCATTTACACTTTGCTTTTTAGCTTGTACAAGCCCTTCGCTATCTACTTGTTCCTCCATCATCATATAAGCAAAAGGGAAGCGTGTTTTTCTTTCTACCGTAATCATCACTTTTGCTGATTGTCCTCGCTCCACATGTGCAGGTTCAATTTTTCGCTCTACTAGTAAAATATGTTCCTTCACAATAAAAAACAATAGCGCATACACTAAAAATGGACTTACTGTAAAAAATACAAACCAGCTAACAAATCCACCTTGAAACATAGCATAGGAGAACGTTAATACCATTAATAACAGAACTAATAGGAAATGTTTTGTTTTATCAAGGAACACTTTCCATTGCTTCATTGTTCTGCAAACCTTTTTGTTGGTACTGGCGTTTGAGTAATAATACGCTCAAGAATTTCATCTGCTGTTACATTATCATAACGTGCATCTGGCTTTAACACTAAGCGATGGCTAAAGACAAATGGCACGAGGTATTGAACATCATCAGGTGTTACATAGCTGCGCCCTTTCAAAAATGCATAAGCTTGAGATGCTTTCATTAGTGCCAGTGTTGCCCTTGGACTTACCCCTAAATGGATATAATTATTTTCCCTTGTCTGGTTTGCAAGCTCCACCATATAGTTTTTAACTGAATCTTCCACATAAACACCTTGTACAAGGTCCTGTAATTCATTTAATTGAGCAACAGATAGCACAGCCTCAATATTTTCAATAGGCTTACTATTTTCAGCTCTACGCAAAATTTCTACTTCTTGCCCTCTAGTTGGATAGCCCATCTTTATTTTCAGCAAAAACCGATCAAGCTGTGCTTCTGGCAATGGATATGTTCCTTCATGTTCAATCGGATTTTGTGTAGCCATTACAAAAAATGGCTGATGTATTGCAAGAGTATTCCCATCAATCGTCACAGAGGACTCTTCCATAGCCTCCAGTAATGCGGACTGTGTTTTAGGAGAGGTACGATTAATTTCATCCGCTAATACAACGTCACCCATAATCGGACCTGGGCGAAATTCAAATTCCATTGTTTTTGGATTGTAAATCGAAATACCTACAACATCAGATGGCAATAAATCTGGTGTAAATTGAATACGTTTAAATTGAGCATCAAAAGATTTTGCAAGGGAGCGTACCATCATTGTTTTTCCAACACCAGGTACATCCTCTAGTAGCACATGCCCTCTTGCTAACAAAGCAACAATGCTAAGCTCAGCTACC